>JBBRUB010000493.1:0-3933 GCA_038248175.1 Cytophagales bacterium
GGTTAAAAACGCGCTCTATGTGCTGGACGATGCTAATTTGCCGACATTCCAGGCCAATGCTCTCGCCAAAGCCGAAGAATTTGAATTATCGCGCATCCTGCCGCTATATGAAGCCCACTACGAGCGGGTGCTGGAAGTATCAATGAATAACGTACCGTAAATAGTATAGGGCATTGAGGAAGGGGTATTGCTGATGCAAGGAGTGCACCCTACACCCTATTGCTCTACGCTCCCAAGTATGGAACCAAACATACCGAATACAGACCGGAAACGGGTCGTAATTGTCGGCGCGGGATTTGGCGGGCTGAAACTGGCCCGAAAACTGGCAAGGCGTAAGGAATTTCAGGTCGTACTGCTCAATAAGTACAACTACCACGAGTTTCAGCCGCTGTATTATCAGGTGGCTACGGCGGGGCTGGAAGCGAACAGTATTCTGTTTCCGCTGCGGGCCATATTCGGCGATTGCAAAAACGTCCATATTCGCGTCACGACTGTAACGGGCGTCCGGCCCACCGAAAAGAGTATCGATACCGGACTGGGGCCAATTGCGTACGACTCGCTCGTGATTGCCACCGGAGCCGATACCAATTTCTTTGGACAGCAGAACATCATTGATAAAGCCCTGCCTATGAAGTCGGTGACGGAGGCCATTGCTCTGCGCAACCGGATGCTCCAGAACTTCGAGGACGCACTCGCCGTACAGACTGAAGACGAACGCGAAGGCTTCATGGACGTGGTGGTCGTGGGCGGTGGGCCAACCGGCGTTGAACTTTGCGGGACCTTGGCCGAAATGCGCAAGACCGTATTACCCAGCGACTACCCCGAACTCGATTTCATGAATATGGACATCTACCTCATCGAATCGGGGGGCGAGCTGCTGGGGCCGATGTCGGAGCAGTCGCAGACGCATTCGCTGGAGTATTTACAGGAACTGGGCGTGAAAGTTATGCTCAATACCCGTGTCAAGGATTTTGACGGGCGCGTCGTAACCATGAATGATGATTCTACACTGCGTACCAACAACCTGATCTGGGCGGCTGGTGTGAAAGCGAACCCGGTGGCTGGCTTACCGGCAGAAGTGATCGGGCGGGGCAACCGCATCACCGTGAACCGCTACAATCAAGTGCAGGGTTTCACTGATATCTTTGCTATTGGCGACGTGGCGATTATGAGCGAGGAACCCGACTACCCTGACGGACACCCGCAAATTGCGCAGCCCGCCATTCAGCAGGGGAAATTGCTGGCCAAAAACCTGATTCGCTGGGTGGAGGGCAAACAGCCCGAAGAATTTACGTACCGTAACCTTGGTACGATGGCTACCATTGGGCGCGGGCTGGCGGTAGTGGATTTGCCCTTTATAAAATTTCAGGGATTTCTGGCCTGGCTCACATGGCTGTTCGTTCACCTGATGTCCATTGTGGGCGTAAAAAACCGGCTGCTGATTTTTATCAACTGGATGGTCAACTACCTGACCTATAATAATTCGCTCCGGCTGATTATTCGCCCCAAGATTCCAACTGGTGATATTTCTGACATGCAGCGTAAAATTGCTGACCAGGTGGAAGTGGGCAAACCGGCCTGATTATAGTAAACCAGATTTACTATATCTGGAACGCCAACACTCAATTTGTTGTATTTTTGTAACATCACAGATTTACTCTCTTTATGGAACAGACGAAAGAAAGGTTGCACACGCTGGCTGGTCATGGCAAAACGCGCCCCAAGCACACCGGCACAAAGCGAATGTTCGACAACCCAATTCTGGAAGCCCTTTCGCGCACGCACATCATGATTCCGGTCTCGATGTGGATTGTGGTGTCGATCTTCTTTGGCTGGTATGCCTTCACGCATACCGATATGAATACACCGACTATTACCCTGCTTTTCACGGTGGGCTTGTTTTCGTTTACCCTTTTCGAGTACATCCTGCACCGGTACCTGTACCACATCGCGCCGAAGACCGAGAAGCGCGCCAAACTACAATATACCCTGCATGGCGTTCACCACGAGTACCCGAAAGACAAAACCCGGCTGGCCATGCCCCCGGCGGTCGCTATTTTCATGGCGGGAGGTTTCTTTGGTTTGTTTTTTCTCTTGATGGGTGAGTCGGCTTACGCGTTCTTCCCAGGGTTTCTGGTGGGCTACACGGGCTACCTGTCGGTACACTTTATCGTTCACGCCTACAGCCCGCCGAAGAATTTCCTCAAGGCACTCTGGGTCAACCACAGCGTTCACCACTACAAAAATCCCGAAAGCAACTACGGCGTCTCCTCCCCCATGTGGGATTATATTTTCAGCTCATTTCAGAAGTAACGTGGACGGTTCGCCGTTGCGATGGGAAGCCCGCCTTGAGCGTCAGCAATGCATCACAGTTGCTTGACGCTCAGGGCGGGCTTCCGCCCGCGTTACCGTAGCTTCTCATTCTCCAAATGCCGGGTCGCGTCCCGGCTATTTTTTTTGGCCAGATTTTTCTGGAAGGCGTCCGTCAGGTCAACGCCGGTCTGGTTGGCCAGGCACATAACGACCCACAGCACGTCGGCCAGTTCGTCGCCAAGGTCCTTGCTTTTATCCGATTCCTTCTCCGACTGCTCCCCGTAGCGACGCGCAATAATGCGGGCCACTTCACCTACTTCTTCGGTCAGCTGCGCCATGTTGGTCAGTTCCGAAAAATACCGAACGCCAACGGTTTTAATCCACTCATCGACGGTAGTCTGAGCCTGTTGTATAGTCATAAATTTTTTGGGGCATTTTTTGGGGATCGCATCGGCGCACCGATGCGATCCCCAAAAACATTTTTAAACTTTCTCCGGAACGAAGGTCAGCGAACTGAACTGATCTTCTACGAACGACTCCTGCGCCAGGTCCTGCAACTGCACCGACGTAACGGCTTTGATTTCGTTGAAGATGTCGTTCAGAGCCTCTACGCGGTCAATGTCCAGCAGGCTTTTGGCCATCATCAGCATGAAACTGTTGTTGCTCTCTTCGGCCATCGCCAACTGACCTATCAGTTGTTCTTTGGTCTGGTGCAGTTGCAACGTCGTAAGTGGCTGATCGCGCAGGCGTTTCAGTTCCTTCATGATCAGTGTTTGCGCCCGGTCCATTTTTTTGAGGTCGGTGCCGAAATAGATGCCCAGAAAACCCGTGTCCAGATACGGGGTATAACTGGCGTCGATGGAATAGACCAGTCCGTTTTTTTCGCGCAGGTTCAGGTTCAGCCTTGAGTTCATGCCCGGCCCGCCAAGCAGGTTTACCAGCATAAAAAACGGCAGTCGGCGCGGGTCGGTCAGGCCGTAGGCGGGGCGACCGAGGGCGCACTGGGCCTGCGTAATGGGCCGTTCCACGCGCGTCTGTCGCGGTACGTAGTCGGTGGGGACTCGGCGTTTACGGTCGGTGTGCTGGGCGGGAACGTCGCTAAAATGCTTTTCGGCAATTTTTACGACCTGCTTGAAGGGCAGGTTGCTGACCGACGAAAATATGATGCGGTGGGTATCGTAATTCTCGGCAATGAACCGCTGCAAATCCTCTCGGTTGAACGACTCCACCGTTTCGGGCGTACCCAGAATATTGCCGCCCAGTGGATGATTGGGGTAGATCAGCTCATCGAAATCGTCCTGAATGGCGTCTTCGGGCGAGTCGTAGTACATGGCCATCTCTTCGAGGATAACCCCCCGCTCGCGCTCGATTTGTCGTTCAGGAAACACCGACTGAAACGTGATGTCGGCGAGCAGATCGGTGGCCTTCTCGAAATGATTGCTCAGTACCGACGCATGGAAACAGACTTTTTCTTTGGTGGTATATGCGTTCAGTTCGCCACCAATCGTTTCTAATTTTGTAATTATGTGGTACGATTTCCGCCTGGCCGTACCTTTGAACGCCATATGTTCCCAAAAATGGGCCAGGCCCTGCTGATGTGGCTGTTCGTCGCGGCTGCCA
>JBBRUB010000494.1:0-3929 GCA_038248175.1 Cytophagales bacterium
TTCTTCAGATCACCCGCGTCGATGTCGGCGGGATAGACGACTGTCATCGGGAAGTGGTACTGCTCCATCAGCCAGCGCACCCAGCCCGATGGCATCGACCCGCCGTAGGTGTCCCAGAGCGCGATGCGCATGGGCGATACTTTGGTTAGGGTCGTAACCGGGCGTTTGGCCAGTCCGGCAATCTCCAGCCCCAGCTCCTTCGCCGATTTGTCCAGCAGTGTTTTGGCTTTGGCCGACGCCGGTACGAAGAACGCACCCGCTTCTGCCAGCTTGCCGCCCGTGCCATTGGGCATACGGAACACCTCGATGCCCGACGCCAGCAGGTCATTTACGGCAATGAATGAGTTGTTGGCCCGGCTGCTCAGTACATAGCCCGCCGTGGGCTGCCCCGTAACGTGGCCCTCGGGCGATTGCAGCTCACCGATAGTCAGCTTTTTGAACGGCCCGTCGAACCCGTCCAGAATACGGTCAACCTGTACGTTCATGAGGTAGGCCAGTGTCCAGCCGGCGGCATCGTAGGGGCGCACGGGCGGACCGCCGGGGTACTGAAAATCATTGGGGTGGTCCTGCGGCTCAAACATGTCCAGCACATGGGGCCGAAACGCCTGGTCGGTCTTGACGATGTACGATCCCGATGGATATTTCTTGCCCGCTACGCTGAAATCGGCGGTGGCCTGCTGCACCTCAATGCCGGTTTTGATGAGCGCGTTGATGAATTTGGTCGCCGTAGCAAAATCGGCCTGACTGGCCGGGATGATGAACCCGCGTGGATCGCGCTGCGCCGGGGCCGTCATAATCGTGTCATAGTATTTTTTCGGCATCCCACCGCCCCTCGGCAGCAGACCGTACTGCGCCAAACCCGCATCAGTGGCGGGTTTGGCTTTTTTAGGGTCGTTGGCGAAAGCGTCTTCAATGGCGTCGATGCGCTTGGGGGTCAACGCCCAATAATCGCTGCTACCCCGCTCGATGGAGTTTTTGCCCATGCGGTAGATGTTGAACAGCAGGTCGTCGCGGTAGCGGGCGGCATAGCCCAGCACGGCGTAGTTCAGCGACAGCGAATAGTCAATAGATTGCTTGAAGTACCATTTCTGGGGCGTGACAGGAAAGGGCGTGTTGCCATTGGGAATGAGTCGCTTGGGTACCAGCGGAATGTCTTCGGGCGTGGGACTGCCCACAATTTCGGTGAGCAGACCAATCATGTTGTGGAAGTGTGTGGTGGTGCGCAACCCGCCGTTGTACCAGGTCGAGAACACTGAGCCGCCGAGCCGGGTAAAGCCGGGTTTGTTTTCCTGATTGAGCCGGTTAATCATGGCGGCACCGAGCGCGTCGATACCCGTAACCATGAGCGGGTCGAAAACGTAGTTGAACGGGTCGCGGTAGGGCGGTCCGGCCACCACAGAACCCGCCGGGCCGCGCTGATGGTGGTTGTACATGATCTGCGGAATCCATTCTACGAATAACTGACGGCCCATGTTCTGCGTCTCTTTCATGTTCATGATGAAGAAATCGCGGTTATTGTCGTGGCCGATGTATTTCTGGTACAGCCGGGGCAGGTTATCAGCCGAGCGTTTTTCGGGTTTGGCTTCGCGCATGTACCAGTTGCTGACCAGTTCCTGTCCGTCGGGGTTGGCGTGTACAAACAGGATTACGTCGTTGTCCAGAATTCGCGTCGTTTCGGGGTCGGTGCGGCTCACGATCTGGTAAATGGTTTCGATGAGCTGGTGGGTGCCCACCACTTCGTTCGCGTGCAATCCACCGTCGATCCAGACAATAGCTTTGCCCTCGGCGGCTAAGGCGCGGGCCTGCTCATCGGTCAGGTTTTCGGCGCGGGCCAGCTTCGTAGAAATCTCCTTGTAGCGATCTAACTTCTTAAGGTTCTCCGGCGACGATACAATCAGCATGTACTGGTGCCGACCTTCTTCAGTCAGGCCAATATCGACGAGTTTAACCCGGTCTGACGCAGCCGCAATTTTCTTGAAATACGCTTCGGTCTGGGTGTAAGTGGCCAGTTGATAATTGTCGCCGATAGCAAAGCCGAAATGTTCTTTGGGCGTCGGAATGGTTTGGGACACAGCCGGACGAAGCCCCAGCAACAGCAGCAGGGCAAGCGAATAGAGGGTTGTACGCATGATTGGATGGTAAGCAACTCTATTTTCTGGCGAAAGAGAATAAAGTTTGGTGACGGAGGTTAGTTAGCCGTTTTTCATCGGCTAAAGTACGTCACAGGCTTATTTTATGCAACCGGGTGTAGCCCGGACCTCCGGGTCCGGTAGCCGTAAGGCTGATGATGTAGTTATTGTGTTAGCCTTGCGGCTACCAGACCGGGAGGTCCGGGCTACATCTACACCGCATCGACCGGCTGTTCGGTTTTGACGGCGGCAGTGGAGCGGGGGATGTACTGGCGGAAGAAACTGCTGATCTTCATCTGCAATACACCAAATACCGCTTCCTTGAAAATGTGCGATGACATTTTCGATACGCCCCGCGTACGGTCTGTAAAAATGATAGGGATTTCGGCGATGCGGAAGCCGTATTTCCAGCAGGTAAACTTCATCTCGATCTGAAACGCATAACCCACAAATTTGATGGGATTACGCAGAATCACCTCCAGTACACTGGCCCGGTAGCAGACAAACCCCGCCGTGGGGTCCATAACGCTCATACCCGTAATGAACCGGACATAAACCCCCGCAAAATACGACATCAGCACCCGGCCCATGGGCCAGTTTACTACATTAACGCCCTTGATGTAGCGCGAACCCACTGCCACGTCGGCCCCGTCGGTGGCGCAGGCGTGGTAAAGTTTAATGAGGTCTTCGGGGTTGTGGGAGAAGTCGGCGTCCATCTCGAACAGAAATTTGTACCCCCGCGACAAGGCCCATTTGAACCCGTCGATGTAGGCCGTGCCGAGGCCGAGTTTGCCGCGCCGTTCCAACAGGTTGAGCCGCCGGTCGGGGCTGGTAGTTGGAAACTCATCCTGCAAATCACGGACGCGCCGGGCCGTGCCGTCGGGCGAGCCATCGTCAACAATCAGAATATCGAAGGCATCAGGCAGGCTGAATACCTTGCGGATAATGGCTTCGATATTCTCGATTTCGTTGTAGGTCGGTATGACTACTAAGCGTTCTTTCACAGCAACGGGCGTATAGAGTGGCACGTACTTTATTAACACAAATCAGGGGGTAATTTGTGCATAACAAAGATTAAAAATTGTTAATCAGGGTTTTAGCCCCCATTGCCTCGGCCATGGCCCGGGCTTTGCCTATGCAATCGGACAGCGACAATCCGCCGTACCAGTTGGCACAAACCCGCAGTTGATCGCTTTCGGCGGCTGCCACCAGCGGTTTCAGCACGGCCAGTTTGGCATCATATTGCGGAATGGCCCGCTCCCAGCGGAAAATATCCCGAAACACGGGTACACTGGCCGATATACCGAAACTTTCGGCCAGTTCGCGGTGAACGTTTCCGTAGATTACCTCGTCGGGCTGCCGGGCGTTGTCAGGAGCCTGGGAGCCACCCACAAACGTGGTGAACAGCACCTCATCGGCGGGGCAGCGACCGTCAAACAGCGAACTACTCCAGATGTGTCCGGCACAAAAACGCCCTTCTTTCTTCGGGTTCAGTCCGCCAAATCCGTTGAGCGGATGGCTCACGTCGGCACGTTTATAAACCGAATGCACGGCGGTCATATACGGGTAATTGACTGCCGATAAAGACCGGGCCAACTCTGGATTAGACGTAGCCACTAGCCGGGCGGCTGCGTCGGTGCCGGTAGCCAGCACCAACTGATCGACGGTGGCTGTTCCTGATACGCTTTTGACAGCCCAGCCATTGCCTGCCCGCCGAATTTCCTGTACCGGACTGTTCAGCGACAGATTCGTAAGCCGCGATGCCAGCGCGTTGGGTAGCATCTGCATCCCGTCGGTAAA
>JBBRUB010000495.1:0-3928 GCA_038248175.1 Cytophagales bacterium
CCCACGACCGGGGCGGCTTGAGTCTGGCGGGTTTGTGGAATAAAAACCAGCAGATACCTACGAGTTTCCCGGCACGAGCCAATGATTTCAATGCTCTGAATGCAGCGCAGCGGGCCGGTTACGCCCGGCTGCTGCCCAATGCATGGAAGCAACGGCAGATCTCGGCAGCCCCCGACGTGCGGTTCGCCCTGAACTTAGGGCGTCGGTTCGATTGGGGTAACACCCGTGTGAGTAATCTGACCAGTATCAACTATAGCCTGACCAATCAGTTTACCGATGCTGAACTGAGCATTTATCAGAACGGGGCCACGGCCAACGACGTGTTTGAACGTTATACCGACGATACGTACCAGCGCAGTACCCGGGTAGGTGTGCTGCACAACTGGACGTTTCGGATCAAGCCGAGTTTTACGCTGGAGTGGAAAACACTTTTCAATCTGCTGAGCAGCACCGAAACCCTCAACCGGGTGGGACAGCGGGTGATCGACGAACTCGATATTCAGTCGTTCTCGCAACGGTTTGAAAACCGCAGCATTCTCAGTACCCAGGTGTCGGGCGAGCATACGCTGAGCGAACTGACTAAAATCAACTGGATTGGTGCGTACAGTAACTCCGGGCGGTGGGAGCCGGACTGGCGTCGGGCGCGGTTTCAGCGCGTAACGGGTTCGACCGGAACAGACGGTCTGCCATCGCCGTATTCGGCCATCATCCCAAACCAGCCTAACCCGATTGACAATGGTCGGTTTTTCTCAGACCTGAATGAGAACGTCTTTTCGCTCATCGGTAATTATGAACACACCTTTGGCAACCCTACCAACCGCGAACCAAACCGCATTAAGGCCGGTATTTACGCCGAACAGCGAAACCGCGACTACTCGGCCCGTTTCTACGGTTACGAGCGTATCGGCAATGTGCCGCGTAGTGTGCTGGGGCAGCCCATCGGCGATATTTTCGCCATCAGCAATATAACAGGTCAGCCGGGTGGTTTTTCTCTCCTCGACGGCACCAAAGACCTCGACTCCTATCAGGGTATTAATAGCTATGGCGCGGGCTATGTGCAGGGCGATGTGAACTTCGGCCTGAAAGCCAACCTGACCCTCGGCTTTCGGGGTGAGTACAATAACCAGACGCTGCGTTCCGACATCAATACAGTGGAGACCGAACTGGTGAACCGCACCATCTTCAGCCCGTTGCCGTCGCTGAATTTTACTTATAAACTCGATGAGCGGCAGAACCTGCGCTTTGCGTATTCATCGACGGTAAACCGGCCCGAACTGCGCGAGCTGGCCCCATTCGTTTATTTTGACATTGCACAGCAGGCCGACACACGCGGGAATCCATCATTGACTACGGCCACGATTCAGAACTTCGATGCGAAGTATGAATTATATCCATCGCCCAGCGAAATCATCTCGGTAACAGGCTTTTTCAAACAGTTTCAGAACCCTATCGAATCGTTTTTGCTGCCTGCCGCCAACGGTCTGGCTTACACGTTCATCAATGCCCAGTCGGCCCGCAACGTTGGGGTTGAGGTAGAGATACGAAAGAGCTTCACTAATTCGTCGAGTGCGTTTCTGCAAAACCTACAGTTTGTTGGCAATGCCTCGTTTATCAACAGCCGCATCAACCTCGGCAACACCGTTACGGGGCCTGACCTCAGCGGGCAGATCAACCCTTACGACCTGACCAACATTCAGGATTCGGAGCGGCCTCTGCAAAACCAGTCGCCTTACCTGATCAACGCCGGTGTTTACTACGCCAGTCCAACGTCGGGCTGGCAGGCCAACCTGCTTTACAATGTAGCCGGGCCGCGCATCTTCGCCGTAGGTAATCAGAACCAGCCAACGATTTACGAAATGCCGCGTAATGTGGTTGATCTAAACATCTCACACCAGTTCAAGAACAAGTTTGAGGTTCGGCTCGGTATCCAGGACATTCTGAACGCACCGTTCCGCTTTGCTCAGGATTACAATGCCGACGGAAAAATCGGATCTGACGTGACCTCTCAAAACGCAACTGCCGATCAGAATCAGCGCGTATTCCGGCGGGGCCAATACATTACGCTGACGGGTGTGTACACCTTTGGTCAGCGCGTTGTTGTGCCGTAAAAAAAGCGCAAACACTCAACACAATTCAATTTATAAATTAAACCAAATCCAATTTACGCATGAAATTCATCAATCGCTGGCAGTCTGTGCTGCTTCTATTCGTTCTTACAGGTCTGTTTGCAGCCGTATCGTCCTGCAAAAATGAAGAAACGCCCGCTCCGGTAACGAGCATCACCAGTATCAGCCCAACTACGGCACCGGCTGGCACGACCATCGCCATTACGGGTACCAATTTCAATTCGACACCCGCCAGTAACGTTGTTACCTTTGGCACGGTAGCTGCTACGGTCGTTTCATCGACGCCAACGCAGTTGGTTGTTACGGTACCGGTTAACGCGGGCAACCCCATTACGGTGACGGCTAACGGCCAGACCGCTACGTTCAGCGGCCAGTTTACCATCGGCAACAAGCCGGTTATTGAAGTGAGAACCGAAGTTGCAGCCAATACAACATGGACGGCCAATAACGTCTATCTGCTCCGGGGCTTTGTGTATGTTCGGTCGGGTGCGGTGCTGACCATCGAGCCAGGTACGATCATCAAGGGTGGTGGCCCGGCCCTCGACCCATCGGGTGGTAACTTAGGTGGTACGCTGGTTGTGCAGCCGGGTGCCCGCATTGAAGCGAGAGGCACGGCCCAGCGGCCTATTGTCTTTACCTCGAATGCAGCAGTCGGTCAGCGGAAATATGGAGATTGGGGCGGTCTTGTCCTCATTGGCCGTGCGCCAACCAACCGGCCCGCTGCCACGCCATTTGAAGGCGGCATTGCCGGTACCTATGGTGCCTTCAATACGCCGAATGACAATTCGGGTACACTTCAATACGTGCGTATCGAGTTTCCCGGCATCTCGCTTACTACCAGCCCCAACAGCGAAATCAATGGCCTGACCATGTACGGCGTAGGCTCCGGAACGACCATCAGCCACGTACAGGTATCGTACAGCGGTGATGACTCCTATGAGTGGTTCGGCGGCTCAGTGAACATGAAATACATTGTTGCCTACCGTGGCTTCGACGACGATTTCGATACCGACCACGGTTACGTAGGTAGAGTTCAGTTTGGCCTTTCGCTGCGCGACCCCAATGCGGCTGACCAGTCGGGTTCCAACTGCTTTGAATCGGACAACTTCAACCCCGGCGAGAACACGGCTGCTCAGGGCGCGGCTGCTCCTAACAATGGTTTGCCCCTGACCCAGCCCATCTTTGCCAACATGAGCGGGTTTGCGTTCTCCGGTACGCCTAACACCACACCCACATCAGGTGGTAGTGGCCCGTATCAGTCGGCCCTGCACCTGCGCCGGAACACGGCCATCAGTATTTATAACTCCGTATTCAGTGGCTGGCCTGAGGGTTTACGTTTAGACGGTACGGTTACGGGTACGCTGGCAAATGCCAACTCAGGTGCGTTCGATTTACAGGGTATTGTGCTGGCCAATACGGTTACGCCGGTTCGTGGTGCCGGTAACATTACCAACGACCAGGCCATTGCCTTTTACAATACTCCGGCTAAGAGAAACGTAATTGTTGCTTCGTCGGATGTGGCAGCTCTGCTCAACGCGCAGTCGTTCAACCTGACGGCTCCCGCATTCCTGCCCCCAACAGGCTCCGCTCTTCTGGTTGCCGGCAATGCCGCAACGGGTGGCAAACTGGCTGATCCGTTCTTCACGGCGGCTCCCTACCGCGGTGCGTTCAGCGGTACTGACAACTGGTTGGCTGGCTGGACCAACTTCGACCCGCAAAACACGAACTACGACCGCTAAGCCGGATATAGCTCAGAAGCTGTTTGAGTTAGCGATTTGAGGCTGAAAGCAGTGGATTTTGGC
>JBBRUB010000496.1:0-3911 GCA_038248175.1 Cytophagales bacterium
GACCGGTTGGAATGACAGGAAAACTCATAACTCAGCCAGCAACCACTGCGCGATCAGGAAATAGACGCCGATGCCGATCAAATCATTGGCCGTCGTGATAAACGGCCCCGACGCCACCGCAGGATTGATACCTACCCGGTCGAGGAGCAATGGCGTGATGGTACCCATGAACGATGCCAGCATCACGACCGACAGCAGTGAACAGGCCACCACAAAAAATAAGCGTGGCTCGCCAATGAGCAGGGTGTATAAACCGGCAATCAGCCCCACAACCAGGCCATTTATCAGGGCTACGAGCAATGTTCTGAACAACCGCTTGGTTAGCGTGACAGACAGCCCCGAACTGTCGGAGAGGGTTTGCAGGATGAGCGACGAGGTCTGAATACCGACGTTGCCACCCGTGGAGCCGATAATTGGGATGAAAGCCGCGAGTGCCGCAACTTTGCCCAGCTCGCTCTGGAAGCCGTTGATAACCGTAGCGGCCAGCAAACTACCCACCGCACCCACCATTAGCCAGGGTAGCTGCACTTTGGCCCGCTGCCAGATGGTATCGTCTTCCTCCACCTCGCCCGATAAGCCCGAAATGGCCTGAAGGTCTTCTTCGGCCTGCTCGGTAATCAAATCCACCACGTCGTCAATCGTGATCCGGCCCAGCAGCCGTTGCTGTACGTTCACCACAGGAATGGCGTCGAGGTCATACCGGCGCATGACCTCGGCTACTTCGTCGGCGGGGCGGTAGGTTTCGACAAACACAACGTCGTCTTCGTAAATGTCCGCGATTTTGGCCGTCTTGCGGGCCAGTACAATCTTCTTGAGCGACACCAGACCGAGCAGCTTGCCCACGTCATCGACTACGTAAATGGCATAGACATTCTCGACGTCTTCGGCCTGCTGCCTGATTTCTTCGATGCAGGCGTTTACGGTTAGGTTGACGTTTATTTTAATCAGCTCCTTCTGCATCAGCCCGCCCGCTACGTCGTCGTCGTAGTGGAGCAAATCCAGAATAAAGCGGGCCTGTTCGCGGTCTTCGAGCAGGGCAATGATTTCCTCGCGTACCCGGATGGGCTGCTCGTTGAGCAAATCAACGGCGTCGTCAGAGTCCATTTCGTTGATGAACGGCGCGATTTCGTCCGACGAAAACGTTTTCAGCAGGTCGGCCCGGTCGTTTTCTTCGAGGTTAGCCAGAATTTCGGCCCCAACTTTTTTGTCTAACAGGTTCAGGACGTACCGCGCCGGTTCGGTATCGACCTGATAGAGAATGCCCGAAATGTCGGCGGGATACAGGTCTCCCATCTCTGCTCGCAACGCCACATCGTCGCCCGCGTCAATGAGTTGTCGGATATGGTCGAGGTATTCCTGAGTAAGCTCGAAGGTCATTTTTTTGAGTGAAGAATGAAGCGCGAAGAACGAAGAACGGGCTGGCGCACGTAACTTTGGCGTCAGCCCATTCTTCACTCTTCATTCTTCATTAGATTGGTGAGTTCCACGAATTCGGCTACGCTGAGTTGTTCGGCCCGTTTGTCCATAATTATACTGGCCAGAGCGGCTTCGGGTGGGTTGAGGGGTTTGAGGGCGTTGCGCAGGGTTTTGCGACGCTGCCCGAACCCGTGCTTGACGATATGCCTGAATTTACGCTCATCGCAGCCCAGCTCGGTCTTGTCATTGCGCCGGAGCGACAACACGCCCGAACGTACCTTTGGCGGGGGATTGAACACCTCCGGCTCTACCGTAAACTCGTACTTGATGTCGTACCACGCCTGGAGCAGGACGCTCAGAATGCCGTAGTCCTTATTGCCCGGCCCCGACGCCACCCGCATGGCCACCTCGCGCTGAAACATGCCCACTACCTCCGGCACCCGGTCGCGCAGGTCGAGGACTTTGAAGAGAATCTGGGTGGAAATATTGTACGGGAAGTTGCCGATGATCCCAAACGAGCCGGTGCTGTCAGGCTGCTTGGTGGGCAGGTAATCAGGCCGGATATTCAGAAAATCGGACGATAAAATTCGCCCCTCAAGTTGCGGCACATGCTGTTTCAGGTAATCGACCGATTCGCGGTCAATCTCGATGACATAGGTCTCGAACTGTGGTTTTTGGAGCAGGAACCTGGTCAGGATGCCCATGCCAGGGCCAATTTCCAGCAGTTGCCGGTAGGGTTCGCCCGCGTGGGGTGTGTTTCCGGTGAGCAGATCGGCAATGGATTCGGCAATGGTGAGGTCGGTCAAAAAATGCTGACCAAGTTCTTTTTTCGGCGTTACGGACATCGGGCGGGGCGTTTATCGGCCCGCAAAGGTACGGCAAGGGGCGGCATTTCGCTTTTTTCGATGGCATACGCGTTTGCAGTGCCTATTTTTGGGTTTTACATCCTGATAAACGCATTTAGGTACGTGCTATTAACAACACCTTTTTCTAATCTACCGAAATGATTGCCGTAATTCAGCGTGTATCACGGGCGTCGGTCCGCATTGGCGGGCAGGTGAGGGGAGAAGTTGGGGCCGGGTTTCTGGTGCTGCTCGGCCTAACGCACACCGATACGATTGATGATGTGCAGTGGCTTAGCCGGAAGATTGTGGGAATGCGGGTGTTCAACGACGACGACGGTAAGATGAACCTCGACTTAGCGGCTGTTGGCGGAAACATCCTGCTCGTCAGTCAGTTTACGCTGCATGCCAGCACTAAAAAAGGCAACCGCCCCGGCTTTACCGAAGCCGCCCGCCCGGAGGTAGCCGTGCCGCTCTACGAAGCTATGATTGCGCAGCTCACTGCCGACCTCGGCCAGCCCATACAAACCGGCGAATTTGGAGCCGATATGCAGGTGTCACTCCTCAACGACGGACCTGTGACGATCATCATCGATACGAAAAGCCGGGTTTAAATTCGTTGTTATTCGCTTCTCGGCATTTGCTTCGCGTCATTCGTTGTTATTTGTCGTTATAGACCCAGAATAATTCTTCAATGACCACAATGACGTAAAGCGAATGACCACAAATGACTATGAATCCTAAAAATATCCTCGGCTCTGAACTGGCCTGCTGCTGTACCAGTCCAATGACCGGCTTTTACCGCGATGGCTTCTGCCGCACCGACGAACACGACGAAGGGCGGCACGTGATCTGCGCTATCATGACCGATGCTTTTCTGGAGTTTACCCGTAGCCGGGGAAATGACCTCAGCACCCCCCGACCTGACTACCGCTTTCCCGGCCTGAAAGCGGGCGATAAGTGGTGTTTGTGCGCCCTGCGCTGGCGCGAAGCCTACGAAGCAGGCGTGGCGCCAACAGTATTGCCCGATTGTACCCATGAACGTGCCCTGCAATACGTATCGCTTGACGCACTGCTGGCGTTTTCGAGGGTAAGTAATCAATGAAACACGGAAAAACCGCTACTTTTACTTAAACCAAGCCGCTAACAATGCTGAGGACCCGTGTGTCGGATGCATTGCTGAGTTTGCCAGATGGATTTTTTGCCCGCCGATCTTACCGCCTACGCCGAAGCACACACCTCGCCCGAACCCGCGTTGCTGGCCCGGCTCAGTCGGCATACCCGCGCCCACGTCATGGCCCCCCGGATGCTGTCGGGGCAGGTGCAGGGGCGGTTTTTGTCCATGATTTCCTGTATGATCCGGCCCCGGCGCGTGCTGGAAATTGGCACGTACACCGGTTATTCGGCTCTGTGCCTCGCCGAAGGACTGACCGACGACGGGCGATTGATTACGCTGGAGCAGAACGAAGAACTCGAAACCGTAGTCCGCCAGTACTGGCAGCAATCGCTCCTGAACGCCAAAATCGACCTGCGCATCGGTATTGCCGCTGATATCATCCCAACCCTCGAAGAAACATTCGATCTGGTATTTATCGACGCCGACAAGCGAAACAACGCCCTGTACTTCGACCTTGTGCTGGAAAAACTGCGCCC
>JBBRUB010000497.1:0-3908 GCA_038248175.1 Cytophagales bacterium
ATACTGAAATACGTTTGATCGCGGGTGTTATATACGACCCACCAGTTGCAAATCAGCGTGACTAAAGCCACCAGAAAGGCCACAGCCACGCTGAATTTAATAACCCACTTCAGCATACGAACGCCCGTCGCTTCGCGGAGCGAGTCATCGGCGTAGTCGTGAGTTAACAGTGAGTTCATTACCTGTCGTTAAAATATGTCTAATTGGGCGGGTTCTTTTTGGTTTACGCCCGTCGGCTTCGGCCCGTCAGCCGGGGGCGTCTTTACGGTTGCCACGACCTCTTTCGGAACTTTGGGGGCCAGTAGTTTTACGTCCTTTACCTTGGCAAAAGGTAATTTGTTCCCTAACGCTTTCCAGCCACGTACTTCAATAAATCCTTCGGGTTCGAGGACCATCTTCTCCAACGGCCCCCGCTCTTTGACCTGATGCACTACTTCAATACGTGGAAACTCATCGGCGGTGACGCCCAGACTCTTCGAGCCTTTGGTATCGCCGATGAAACTAAACTTCTTGTCGAGCGACGTAGTTTCGACCTTAAACCGCTTCACGTACCAGCTTTTCTGGTTGACTTCGTAATATACTGCCGAGAGTACGGTCTCGGGGTTGAACTTCATCAGCAGGGCCACGTCGGCGGGTTCGTAGCGGTTGGTCAGGTCAAAACTAGTCAGTTCGTACTGCCCATCTTTATAAACGGCCAGAATACTGTCTTTGGCATCGAAATTACCCAATAAATTACCCCGTTCGTCGCGGTTGAGCCGCCCCAGATGGTCGTCGTACCAGATATCGACCCCGCCCAGCGTTGAGGTTCCTGCGGTTTTCTGAGTAATTTTCCGAACCGGGTATTTGGTCAGAATATTACCCTGAGCCGCCCGCGCTTTAATACCTACTTCGGCAAAATCGTAATCGAACTGCTTGTTTTTGGCCGAACTCTGGGCCGTCAGATTTACCGTAATTACCTCGGCTTCGCCGTTATCGTTGGCACTAAAATACGTAATTTTCGACTTCGGACTACCCATTGTCAGATCATATTCCCGGTCGCGCGTTACGGCGGTGACGGGAAAACGCTTGGCCATTGAAATACCCGATTTTGCGTCCAGATATACGAGGTTATAAACCTTGCGCTCGTCGCCTTTTTTGAACACCGAGACATAGACAATATCCTTGCCAACGAAGTTTTTTTCCTGAATTTTCGTCACCACACATTTACCGTCGCGCCGGAACACAATGATATCGTCAATGTCGGAACAGTCGCTGACGAACTCATCTTTTTTCAGGCTGTAGCCAATGAACCCGCCCTCGCGGTCCACGTACAGTTTCTGGTTGGCAGCGGCTACTACGCTGGCTGCAATAGTATTGAAGGCCCGGATTTCGGTTTTGCGCTCACGTCCTTTACTGTACTTCTTTTGCAGGTCTTTGTAGTACGCAATAGCGTAGCGCGTGATGTTAGCCAGATTATCGTCGGTGTCGGCGAGTTCCTGCTCCAGCCGGCGCATAAGTTCGTCGGCTTTGAACCCGTCGAATTTCGAGATACGCTTGATCTTGATTTCGGTGAGCCGTACCAGATCATCTTCAACGATTTCGCGGTAAAACTGCTTTTTATATGGCTTCAGGCCCTTGTCAATCGTGACCAGAACGGCCTCGAACGTTTCGCACTCCTCGATTTTTCGGTAAATGCGGTTCTCAATAAATATCTTCTCCAGCGAGCTGTACAGCAACCGTTCCAGCAACTCCCCACGCCTGATTTCCAGCTCACGCTGCAACAGATTTACCGTTTGGTGGGTATTGACGCGCAGAATGTCGGTCACACTCACAAAGTGCGGTTTGTCGCCGATGATGACGCAGGCATTGGGCGAAATACTGACCTCGCAGTCGGTAAAAGCGTAGAGCGCGTCTATGGTAACGTCGGGCGAGACGCCGGGCTGAAGATGCACCAGAATCTCAACGTCTTTGGCCGTATTATCCACCACAGCCGCCGTGTTGCGGTTGGGGGCTTTGATACGGATTTTACCCACCTCAGCCGCCTTCACAATGGAGTCGATGAGCTGCGGGGTCGTGATGCCATAGGGTACATCGCGAATGGCGAGGATTTTCTTATCAACCTCTTCAATTCTGGCCCTTACGCGCACTTTACCGCCCCGGTGTCCATCGTTGTAGTTACCCACGTCGATCAGTCCGCCGGTCTGGAAATCAGGGAACAACTGCACCGGTTTATCCTTCAGTATGGCGATGGACGCGTCGATCAACTCAATGAAATTGTGCGGCAGAATCTTGGTACTCAGTCCCACCGCTATACCTTCTACGCCCTGCGCCAGCAGCAGCGGAAACTTGACGGGCAGCGTAACCGGCTCTTTTTTACGCCCGTCGTAGCTTAGTTGCCACTCGGTGGTTTTGTCGTTGTAGATGGCATCGCCCGCAAATTTGGACAACCGCACCTCAATGTAACGCGGAGCAGCCGCGCCATCGCCGGTCCGCACGTCGCCCCAGCTACCCTGCGTATCAAAAAGCAGTTCTTTCTGCCCGATGTTCACCAGCGCGTCGCCAATGGAGGCATCGCCATGCGGGTGAAACTGCATGGTCTGCCCAATTACGTTGGCCACTTTGTTGAAACGGCCATCGTCCATTTCCTTGAGCGCGTGCAGAATACGGCGTTGCACGGGCTTCAGCCCGTCTTCAACGGCGGGTACGGCGCGTTCGAGAATAACATAAGATGCGTAATCGAGAAAGTAATTCTGATAGAGGCCCGACACCACAATCTGATTGTTCAAACCATTACTATCCGCGCTGGTATCGGCGGGCATTTGGCCCGCGTCAGTGCCTGTTTCGTCAGTAATTTCGTCGTTGGACTCAGTTTCGGTAGCTGGGAGTTCAGCATTGACAGGATCGGTGTCGGCGGGTAGTTGCGAATCGTCGATGGGGTCCAGATTCTCTTCGTTTGTCATGTAAATCGGCTCAGTAATTTTTTAGCACTATGCGTTAGATATACTACACATAATTGACTTTAAAGATATACAAAAAGGCTGAGAGCAGCACATTTTCAGTTGAATTAACCGAACTGACGCCGTTTTCTTTGTTCGTCCGCGAACATACAACGTAGTAGCTCAGGATTTTATCCCATCCACCCATCTTTCCCATGAACCAATTGGCTATTTCCTGGCTACCTGCTGCCCTGTCGCTACCGAACGCCTTTGAGTTGCTCCAACAGATGGTCGTTCATCCGGTCCCGTTCTTCGGCATACTGCCAGTGACCCGTATCGAGGTATAATTTCAGCGATTTCGGGCTGCTCAGGTTATTGTAGGCCGCGTACATCGACGTGGGCGGGCAGGTTTCGTCGTTAAAACCCCAGGCGTAGGCACCCGGTACGCGCACCAGCCGCGCAAAGTTAACCACGTCGTAATAGCCCACCGTATTGATCTTGGCCGGGGTGTTGTTGAACGCCAGATTATTGCCCGCAAACAAATGCGGCCAGCCCCCGGCGCGACCATTGAGGTAGCCGGTCATGTCGCTCAGGGCCGGATAAAACGCGGCCAGCCACTTAATGCGGGTATCCAGAGCCGCTGTTACAATAGACAACGCTCCACCCTGACTGCCGCCCGTCACGGCAATGGTTTGCCCGTCGTACTGCGGCAGTGACGTCAGAAAATCGACTGCCCGGACACAGCCGAGATACACTCGTTTGTAGTAGTAGCGGTCGCGGTTGTCGAGGTTGGCATTCTGGTAGTTCAGCAGGGCACCGCTCCGCAGATTGTCATACACGGCGGGGTCAAGCGTAACAGGTATGCCGTGAATACCAATTTCCAGCGTAATGACCCCTTTTTCGGGCATCGCCACATCGCCATAGTAAGGCCTGACACCCGCACCGGGCACCCGCAGCAGGGCCGGGTATTTACCGTCGGCTCTGGGGACGCAC
>JBBRUB010000498.1:0-3905 GCA_038248175.1 Cytophagales bacterium
AAAGCAGAACGCGCAGGAATTTCATAGAGTGAGTGAAAGGTAACCGGAATACAAAGAACGAAAAACCCGGCGTTAGTACACCAAAAAAAAGGCACCGGAGAAACTCCGGCGCCTTTTTGGTATTCTGCCGGTTGCCCGGCTCCTCAAACTAACTTCCCTATTACTGTCTGTTGCTCTATGCAATGTACGTTCCGGCAATGGCCAGCACCTGTGCTTTGGTCAACGGCTCATCGAAGGCCTCAGCCACTGCCGCAGCCGACAGTTTCGTCAGGGCCACCAAGTCAACCGTTGCCTGCGCAGTAACTTCTTCGCCCGCATAGACCGCAGCCGGTGCATTACCCGCCGTACCAATCCAGCCTTTGGCACCGTTCATTCGCCGAACCTGTGCCGCGTGCCGGGCTTCTACGGAGTGGATTTGCAGGGCCGTTTGCAGGATGGCCTTGTCGTTAATCAGCGTGCCAGCCTGTCCTTTGTAGGCCCGAACGCCGGTATCTTCGAGTGCCTGCGCCAGTCCCAGAAATTTCTGGTACGTAGTGAACGAGTCGCCAAATTTGAAGGTTGGCTTGGCCACCGCAGCGGCTCCAAGAGCACCTTTGAGCAGGGCTACGTGGGCCGTTTCGTGTTTGCCGATCTGCTCAAACACAATGCGGTCGGCCGCCGGAATAAGGTTAGCCGTATTCAGGGCCAGCCGGTAGTATTCGTCTTCGAGGTACTCGAGCGTAAGCGCGAAGTTCAAGACGTCAACAGCGGCCTGCGAAGGGCCTGCCTGAGCAAATGCCTGATTAGTGGTCGTGGCAAACAAGGCTGGTACAGCAGCTGCAGTCAGGGCTTTCTGGCCAAACTTAAGCAGGTTCCGACGCGAATAGAAGCTGTATTTGTCTGCCGCTTCGGCATCAACTTCTTCAATCTGTGAGATTATATTCAGGATATTCATCGTGTTGAGTCAGTTTATACGGTGGGCAGATTAGCTCCGCTGATGGGATTGGTAACAAAAGGCTGGGCGGCTGGCAATACCTGATTTGGCTTGAGGGCACCATCCAGTCCATTGGCGGGCGTTACTACGTCATCACCAGCAAAACTGGCTGACTTCGGGCTGAGCAGATCGCGAATGACGGCTGCGTGACGGGCTTCTACCGAGACAATCTTACCGGCCAGCAGCAGATAGTTTACATCTTTGATGAGATTGCCCGCGCCGTTGTAAGCTGCCACACCGAGGTCTTCGAACGTTTTGGCCGTGTTGAGTACACTGGACCGGTCGGTGAAGTTGACTCCGCTGAAGTTGGGCGTCAGGTCAGCAATCCGGCTGGCAGCTGGAATAGCCGCTTTGAAAAACTCGCGGTGAATAATTTCGTGATCGCGGATGTCCGTCAGAATTGTCCGTTCGGCGTCTGACATACCACCGTAGGGCGTAGTCGTTACCTGCGTATAAAAAGCGGCTTCGAGTTGTTCGAGTGCGTAGGCATAGTTCAGAATCCCAATATCACCCGTTCCCAGATCGACCATGGTCGGAGCGGGCATAACGGTGGTGGGGTTTTCTTCGTCTTTACACGCGACAAGGAACGCACTGCCGGCTACAAACGCGCCGGAGTAGCGCAAAAAGAGCCGTCGGCCAACGGCAACGGGTTCAAATCCGCCCGGCAACGTTGGTAATCCGGGTTGTTTTTCCTGATTGTTCATACTGAGTAAGAAAAAAAATGTGTCTTGAATGGAGACTTCCATTGCCCGCACTCTCTTTATCTACGAATAGAGCAGCCGCCTGGATTTATAATTTTTCATTTTGGCAGCCTTATGGCATTTGTCATGTACCAGAAAATCCTGCTCATACCCCACAGGCCTGGCAGTACACCGATACGATTGATACGGAGCAGCCGCAGTCTAAAGCAGAGACGTAGCTGTTTCGGTTTGGCCCTATCTTTGCGTTTCTTCAATAATACATTCATCAATCGTCCCAACAACCGTGAAGACCTGCTATGTACGGCAGGCCGTTTACTCATTCGCAATTATAAATGCAGGTTTTAAAATTTGGCGGTACGTCGGTTGGCTCGGTCGAGAGCATTCGGCAGGTTATTCAGATCATTGAGCAACACCGGCGCGACGGCAATGCCATCGCCGTAGTTTTTTCGGCAATGGGGGGCGTTACCAATCAGCTCATCGAGATTGGGCGGATGGCCACCTCCGGCGAACCCGATTACATGGAACTGGTCCGGCGCATTGAAGACCGGCATTTTGCGGTGGTCAAAGCCCTGCTGCCCGTGAAGGAGCAGAGCAAGGTGTTTGCCCATGTGCGCGGTATCATCAACGAACTCGAAGATTTGCTGCGGGGTGTATCGCTCATTCGGGAGCTTACCCCGCGCACGCACGACCTGATTACCAGCTTTGGCGAGCGGCTCTCTACCGCCGTCATTACCGAATGTGTGCGCAGTACAGGTATTCCGGCCCAGTTTCTCGACGCCCGGACTATCATCAAAACCGACGCGCAGTTTGGGCAGGCTGAGGTCAACTACACCCTCACCAACCAGCTCGTTCAGGCGCATTTCGCCAAAAATACCGACATACAGTTAATCACTGGCTTTATCGGCTCGACGGAGAAAAACGAGACCACCACGCTGGGCCGGGGCGGGTCGGATTACACGGCGAGTATCATTGGCGCGGCCTTAAACGCCACCTTCATCGACATCTGGACCGATGTGGACGGGATGATGACCGCCGATCCGCGCAAGGTGCCCAACGCCTTCAATATTCCGACGATCACCTACGCCGAAGCGATGGAACTTAGCCACTTCGGAGCCAAAGTGATTTACCCGCCCAGTCTGCAACCCGCCTTTGCCCGCAACATTCCGGTCCGGGTGCTGAATACATTTAATATAAGCCATGAGGGAACCCTCGTGAGCCGCACCGCCGACCGTCGGCAATATACCATCACGGGTATTTCGAGCATCGACGACATTGCGCTCGTCAACGTACAGGGATCGGGCATGATTGGCGTGGCAGGCGTGTCGGCCAAGCTGTTCGGAATACTGGCAACCCATAAAATCAGCGTGGTGCTGATTTCACAGGCATCGTCCGAACATTCCATTTGCTTTGCCATCGACCCGCGCGGGGCCGAGAACGTCAAGACCATCTTAGACGCCGAATTTGCGCCCGAAATCGAACACGGTCACATCGACAACATTGCTATCGAGCGCGATCTGTCGATCATTGCCACGGTGGGCGAAGGAATGCGGAAATCATCGGGGATTGCGGGCAAGCTGTTTTCGGTGCTGGGCAAAAACGGCGTTAACATCGTAGCCGTCGCACAGGGGTCGTCGGAGATCAATATCTCGGTGGTCATCAACAAAAACAACCTGTCCAAAGCCCTCAACGCGCTGCACAACTCGTTTTTCCAGTCCGAAGCCCGGATGCTGAACCTCTACATGGTTGGTACCGGTCTGATTGGCAAGGCGTTATTGGCGCAGATTCACGCACAGACGAATTATTTGCGGCAGGAAAAGCTGCTCAAGATCTGCGTGGTGGGCGTAGCCAATACCCGGAAAATGCTGCTCGACGGCAAAGGGCTGGACCTGACCAACTGGTACGAACAGCAGCAGGCCGAAGGCGTAACGACTTCACTACCTGCCTTTATCGAGAAAATAAAGGATTACAACCTGCCCAATTCAGTGTTCATCGACTGTACGTCAGACAAGGAAATTGTGCAGTTTTACGAGTCGCTGCTGGATGCCAACATCTCGGTGGTGACGCCCAACAAAGTAGCCAATTCGGGACCATACAGCGAGTATCGGCGGTTGCAGCGCACGGCCCTGAACCGGGGCGTCAAGTTCCTGTACGAAACCAACGTGGGCGCGGGTTTGCCGATTATCAACACCGTGCAGGGCCTGATGACGGCGGGCGACCGCTTCCTGAAAATC
>JBBRUB010000499.1:0-3899 GCA_038248175.1 Cytophagales bacterium
AATGGTTGCCGAACTTAAAACAGCCCTGCTTCTGACAGCGGTAAAGAACGTTGAATTATACCCGCCCGTTAACCGGCAAACGTTGTTAGATTTATACCAACAGGCTGATTATCTGCTGGTTCACCTATCCGAAGTTCGTGCGTTAAAACGAGTATTGCCATCCAAACTGTTCGAGTATGGGGCTACTGATAAACCAATACTGGCGGGGCTGACGGGCTACCCGGCCCAGTTTGTACGGCAACACCTCGATAACGTGATTCTCTTCAATCCCGGCGATGCGTATAGCCTGGCTACCCAACTGCGCGAGACGCCGTATCGGCTCCAGAACCGCCCCGAATTCAGGCGGCAGTTTAACCGGCAGGGTATTGTAGAAGACATGGCCCGGCGTATCCGGTTGGTTATAGAGCCTGAACAGGTTGGCAGTACCGGGTAATTACCCAGCAGTTCTGACTAAAAAAAGAAGGTCAGCCCAAAAGCTGACCTTCTCAATATCGACAGGTGTTGACTAATTATTTCACGCTTCGGCCAATGGCAATCAGGTCTTCGGGCGATTGGTAGCCGAGGACTTTTTGCAGCACCCGCCCGTTGCCGTCAATAAACATCAGCGTTGGGTAGGCTTCCAGTGGATAGACCTGCGCCAGAGCAGGGCCTTCGCCTTTTTCCATGTCCATCTTTACGTTGATGAACCGTCCGTTGTAATAATCACCGACGGCCTTTTGCGTGAACACGTTCTTTTGCAGCATTTTACATGGACCACACCAGCTGGCGTAGGCATCCAGAAAAATGATTTTCTTCTGGGCTTTGGCCTGTTTCAGGACTTCGCGCCAGGCTGCTTCAGTGAATTTAATGCCCGGTTCGGCAGAAATATTGATGTCGGTAGTCATATCAGTAGGAGCAGGCAGAGCAGCATCGGTAGTAAAGGCACTGGAACTTGCCAGCAGGAGTGTTAAAAGCCAGGTCATAGTCTTTATGTTTAGGTGCGGCAAGACGCCGTCTTTAGGTTACTGGGTATATAACGCAGGCCGACGCACCTTTCGTTTCCGCCAGATGGGTTTTGAGGCCGTCTGCTGTCGGTTCGATACGGGGTCATATACAATTCGTATGCCATTGTCGCGACTATTTCCGAACTTTGGGATTCGTTTTCGTAAACAGCACCATGCCCGTTAAGCAATCCGAATTTATTGTCAGCAACTCCGACCCCGCCAAATGCCCGGCACCCGACCGGCCTGAATTTGCGTTCATTGGCCGTTCCAACGTCGGCAAATCGTCGCTGATTAACATGCTCACGGGCCGAACGTCGCTGGCTAAAATATCAGGCAGACCGGGCAAAACGCAGCTTATTAACCATTTTCTGATCGACAATAGCTGGTATCTGGTCGATTTGCCGGGCTACGGGTACGCACAGGTGAGCAAAACCGAACGCGAGAAATTTGCCATTCTCATTGACACATATCTCCGCACCCGGTCTAACTTGATCTGCACGTTTGTGCTGGTCGATTCGCGGATTGACCCGCAAAAACTCGATCTCGATTTCATGGCTAATCTGGGCGAACGCCAGCTGCCGTTCGTTATCGTGTTCACCAAAACCGAAAAACTGAGTGGCACGAAACTGGCAGAGCAGCTGGCCAATTATCGCGCCAAACTACTGGAAACATGGGCCGAAACGCCACAAATTTTCGTTACGTCGGCCACCGCCGGAACAGGCCGGGAGGGGTTGCTTGACTTTATCCAGTCGCTGACGTCTGACGAGAAAGGACGATAATACCAGCATCAACAAACACGTTATTCAGTTCGTAAAACTATCTCTATGGAAGGCTTAAAGCAAATTGCCAGTGTGACCGGGTACAGCGGTCTGTACCGCATCGTAAAACCGGGCCGGGCGGGCGTTATCGTCGAAACCCTCGACGGTAAAAAAACAAAGACCATGATGGGGCCAACCGCCCGCGTATCGGTCCTAAATGATATTTCAATCTACGTTGATGGCGACGAAGACAACGAATCGGCACCACTTGCGCAGGTACTGCAACGCGTAAACGAAAAATACGGCGAGAACCTGACCGTAAATCCGAAAGGCCCGAACGAGGAACTTGCTGAGTTTATGGCCACCGTAGTACCCAACTACGACCGCGACCGGGTACGCCCAACTGACATCAAGAAACTCATTGTCTGGTACACCACCCTACGTCAATACGCCCCGGAGGTATTTGAAAAAGACGACACAGCTGTCAGCCCGGAACTCGCTGATACCAAGGCAGAACCAGCGGACGTAGTCGCTGAAACTACAACTGATGCTCCAGCAGACAAAGCTGAAACGGCCAGCGAATAGGTTCGATTGATATTTATCAGTAAGAAAGCCGTTGCGCTCGGAGCGTAACGGCTTTTTCGTTGTTCAGAAAATCCAGTTGGGGCAACCCTATTCTTTTAACGTCCAGGCCGACACAAAGCCGCTCGAAAACGAATGCGGGAGGTAATCGGCAATCCAGTTGTCGAATCGTTGCAGGGCCTCAACCCGGTTGGCCAGCATGGAATACGGCAACACCGATTCGATGAAGTCGGTAACGCCAAACGCCCGAAGCTCAAAACCCTCGCTCTCAAATAGCTTTTTCAGGCTTGCCTTCGTGAAAAATTGCACGTGTGTCAGGTCTTCGGCTTCTGACTGGATGGTTGTGCCTTTGTATCCCAGTGCTTTCTTAGCCCCGGCTACCATGCTCCACGTAACCTTATTTTTCATGGCAACCTGCATGGGCCTGGTCATGAAAAACTCTCTGGGACCATATCCGTTTGGCACCGTTACGAGTAACACGCCATCCGGTTTCAGCAACGTCGAGAGGGTGCGTACAACGGGCTGCGGGACGTGCAGATGCTCCACCACTTCCGAGCAGATGATGGCGTCGAATTTGTCATCTATATCCAACTCCTCGGCAGCAATATTCTCAAAGCGGAGATTTGGATACATATTGAGAGTGCGGGCCGTTTCGATGGTCTTCGTCGAAATATCGATACCCAACACGTTGAAGCCGAGTGAGGCCATTTGGCGGCTGTTGTTTCCGTTTCCGCAGCCCACGTCCAGAATTTTTGCGTTTGGCCTTTCCAAACCCATAATGGCCGACTGGATAAATTTCAGCCGTTTCAGGTCTTCAGCGCGGGTATAGCTCGTTTTATTGACGAATTCCATCGGTACTGTGGTTACCCGGTAGAAAAATATGTTAGAGAGAAGCGAAGCTAAAGTAGTCTCTTATCTACTAAGAAACCACAAGATAATCCTTATTTTATTAACTTGTGGTTTCCGATAAAATTAATTCAGTAAATAAATTGTGCTGTTACTCTACTGAACTCAGTTTTACAGTATTGGTGCGCCGGTGCTGGGCGAAGGGAACGCTAAGCGTATTGATGAAAATATCGCCCAGGTCGAGTTTGTTCTGCTCTACCAATATCTTCTTGATGCCCTCAACGGTCTGGTCAATGTTCAGGGCATAATTCTGCTCATAGGGCAACACCTGAACGCCCCAGTACAGCCCCAGCGTGTTGCGGAGTTGTGGGTCGTTGGAGAAAACGTAAATGTCAGCTTTGGGGCGGTGGTGCGAGATGCGGACTGCCGTATAGCCGGAGTTAGTGATACCAATAACGGCCCGTGCTTCGGTATCGCGGGCCAGGCGGCAGGCACTCATCACCACGTTGTCGTTGATGCGGTTCTCAGTTGGCTCTTCGTTCACGTGGGCGTGGTAGCGGTAATAAATCTTGTCCGTCGTCATCTCCACCTGCTTAATGGTGTTGGCCATTGCCTCAACAGCCAGCACGGGGTACTTGCCCGACGCGGTTTCGGCACTGAGCATCACGGCGTCGACTCCGTCCATGACCGAGTTGGCGATGTCGTTTATTTCAGCGCGGGTGGGGCGGGG
>JBBRUB010000500.1:0-3897 GCA_038248175.1 Cytophagales bacterium
CGGGTGCATTTCAAATTGTCGCTACGCGGCCATTGCGTATGAATATGGCTCAATACGCTGCCTGACGAGCTCCCACCGTTCACTCATCCAACAAACCCGTAGATTTAAAACGCATTGCGCACCGGCCTGACTCCACCGTTGCCCTGACCGCTTCAATCGCTTGGCAACCACCGTCCGATGGGCCGACTCGATGGCCCCCGAGCCGATCAACAACCCTTGTTCCCGGTAGCGTTTGTAGTCCATTCGGTCACGGTTGGTCGTCAAATAGCCACATACCTCTTCGCGTAGGCAAAAACTGACAGGAAGCAATTTGATATGAACAAGTACCTCGTCTAACTTGCTGCTCAACAATAACTTACGCTGATCTTCCAACCATACTACAGCTTGTTTTGGTTGGCTAAAAGCACCCTGACTAACCTTACCCAAGTGTTCCATTACATGGTAAAACCGGGGCGCCGGTGCGCTCCAGAATCAGCGTGGCCTCAGGATACGACGCGTTCATCATATACCGTAGCCACGGCGCACCGTCGCTGAGAAAAACCAAATTTTCTACCAACGATTTATAACCGTCGAGTTGCGCGTTGAGTTTGGGGTTAAAGTCAGCAACACCTCCCAAATGGGCTACATAAACCGACCGTTCGATATGCCCGCCACGCTCCTCAACCGGGCTTTCTCGCAAGGCATCCGCCCGAAAAATGCGGGCTAACCGCATCGGCGGTCCGATTATTTTCTTTGTAGCCCCCATCGGTCAGTATCATGGCTCCGTCGGCTTCTACGTACAGGACTGGATTCACTACTGAATCAGCCACTGGATCACCAGGAGGGTCGTTTGATTCAGGCGTAGCGGGGGGCGGTAACGGCACCGGCTGGTCGAGATCGACTTCAATAGCGGCTCCATAATGGGTTGTCAGGCGATAAACCTGGCAGGGGTGAACCGAGAGACCCATCAATTGATGAAGTAACTCAGCGGCTTGAGTATAGACCTCACACTGGCCAACGAAAACCACTTTTTCCTGAAGGTATGGGCTGATGCCAAAGCCATTAGGATGCTGGCTAAATGGCTCACTATTAGCGACATCTATCGGTCCATATGTGGTTTTCAGGCTTTTTTTTTACGTCGGTCTTCCGGGACATCGCTCAGGTTTTTTTCCAGCACCTGTCGGCCCAAATCTTTCCAGATTTGGTCGAATTCCTTTTCGTATTCGTAGAAGGTCAGCTTATGCTTGAGTAACTGAAGGTCGTCGTATTTTTGGGTGGCTAAAGCCAGATATTCATCCTTGCTCATAGTTGGTAGCTGTTGGGTATCCATACCCTAAGCTACGTGACTTGTGCGACAATCTGAAACGCACCCGTTGCCCACTATGCTAATTGAACACTTACCATCTGCCGAACCAGCTTGCCTATAATCTCCAAAGACCATTGGTGTCTCCTAGATTGGTAGGCACTACCCATTAAGTAACGGTTATATAACGGATAACACGGTTTCCTAAACGGTTTCTACGCGCTTACCAAAGACTACTTCGATGATAACAAACCAGGAAGTATACCTTAATCAATTCCGCAACCGGCTAAATACCTACGCGACGGTCACCGACGATTCGTTCGCTAAACTACGGCCAATTTTACGACTCAGAACCGTGGAGAAAGGCGAATTCCTGCTGCGGGCTGGTCAAACAGCCAACGATTTTCACTTCGTTTGTCAGGGTATTCTAGCGTCGCCAATTGTAAGTCAGAGTGGCAGCACGCACATAAAAAATTTCTTTACGGAAGGGAATTTTGCCGGATCAAAAGTATCGCTGCTCCGTTCGGCCCCTTCTTCTTTTTGCATACAATCGCTTGAAAATAGTATCATACTTGATTTTGATTACAAAACGTATAAGCAACTCATTTATGAGAATGAGGACCTCAAAAACTTCTACATTGCTTACTTAGAGGGGAATTGGGTTGTGGATAACGAAAAACGGCAGACTGCCTTTGCCACCCAAACTGCCAAAGAACGGTACGTCACCTTCCTCGAAGCTTATCCTACGTTAGACAAACGAGTATCTCAACACCATATAGCAGCCTATTTAGGTGTGACTCCCACCCAATTGAGTCGGATACGAAAAGAGGTGCATCAAAAATAAAAATTCCGTCAACATTTGTAAATGCAATTGGTCTGTGCCACAGGTAGTTTTGTGGCATGAATCAACTTACACTGGCAATTTTAGCCTTCATCGGCGGGGTGTGTCTGGCCGCTCAGGGTGGGCTGAACGCTCAACTAGGGGTGATCCTGAAAAACCCACTCATGGCGGCTGTAGTCGCCTTTGTCAGTAGTAGCATTATCGCGGGTCTTCTTGTCGCCTTCACGGTCAAGACCTATCCATCCGTTCAGCAGTTGAGAGAAGTGCCGTTCCATTTATGGTTTACGGGCGGAATGCTCAGTGTTTTAGGAGCAGGTCTTTATTATTATACGATGCCGAAACTGGGCATTTCAAGTATGATCGCACTTGGGTTGGGCGGGCAAATCATTTTTTCGGTAATCGCCGGTCATTTTGGCCTGTTCAATCTACCCGTGCAACCCATTGACTTTAAACGGATTCTGGGCGTAGCGGCTATTCTTTTAGGCTTGTTTCTGGTCAACCAAAAATAAGAGCAGCCATGACACGCAAAAACGCAGACTGCCTGACGTTTTTTTTGCGAAACAGAAAAATAGGTACGTCAATAGCCTTGTTGCTGATTACAAACATAACGCTTGCCCAATCAGCGGATAGCTTAACTAAATTTTCGTCCTTAAAACCTGAGCCACCTATTCCGGTTGAACTTTTTGCTGGCGGTACGGGCCTGAATTTTCAATTGGTTTTGAGTAAACCGGTAGTCTCAGGGAGCCGATTTGGATTTTTGAACGTTACCGCGTTCTTCGCAGACTATGGGAACGATACATCTAAAAACGAATATATATCTCAATCATTTTTAACTACCCATTTATGGAAAGGGTTTTCTATAAACGTTGGTGTTTCGATAAACTATTTTTCAGGGTTCAGACCGACTGTCGGATTGCAATATGTTTTTGCGAACAAATCGTTGTTTGTACTCCTACTGCCCCGTTTCGATTTAACAGAGACGAACAATCTTGAAACCTTCGGACTAATTGAATACAGGCCCAGATTTACAAAGAAGTGGGGGTTATACACAAGAGTGCAAAATTTATTAAACTACAGTACCGAACTAGGGGTGCATGAACGAAGTCATACCTATTTTAGAGCTGGTGCATCGTACACAAATTTTCAATTTGGCATCGGGACAAACATTGATTTTTTCGGGCCCGAAAAAATCACTGGAACTAGTTTTGGTGTTTTTTTTCGGGTAGAAATTTTCTAAGCATCCAGCAATAATGACATCGATCATCCACGAAAATATCGAGAACCTGACCTCCCTTTGGCAAAAAGTAGGCGAAAAAGCGGGGGCGTACCATTCAGAACCAGCGTATAATTTTTGCGCCCTGAACTACTCCGACTGGCCTAATCGGTTATGGTTCCATGATGAGATCACCGGGGATAGTTTGAGAGCCGCGAAAAACGAACTGCGTGCTACTCCGACTAAGTTGGTTATTCCATATTTTGATGTTTATCAACCTCCCGCTGATGATTTATTTGCAGCGCAGGGATTCGAGAAATTGTTTGAGCAGGTGGGTATGTCACTACAACTTACACAGCCCTACGAGGTAACCGAAACGGTAAGCCTTGAACGGGTCTCAACCCGGGCGATGGCCCTGTTATGGGAAACGGTGTTCAGACAGGCGTTTGGTTATAAAATCAGCCATGAATTACTGCTGCCCGACCACGAAGACATTCGTTTTCTATTAGTCTTTCATACTGGCAAACCCATCGGAACAGTCCTGTTGCACAACTTCCCCCA
>JBBRUB010000501.1:0-3897 GCA_038248175.1 Cytophagales bacterium
CTTTAACTCAATTTAGCTAATGAGACCAGAACCTGAGTAGTTACAAATAATTTAATCTGCCAGCTATGAAACGTAGATCGTTTATCAAGATCAGCCTAATTGCGGCTCCTGTAGCCACCGTTGCTCAGCGGCAAGCCTCAACTGACCGAAGCCCCAAAGGCTTTGTTACCCGAGCAGGTGAAGGCAGATACCACGGCCACATTCAACTAAAAGGGGTAAACGCTAACATCCTTGACGTAAAAGTATCGGGTAAGGACACGAACGGCGATATGTCCATATTTGAACAGACGTCTTTATCTCCAAAACGAGGCACCCCCCTGCACATTCATTTCAAGCAGGATGAGGTGTTTCATGTTCGGGAAGGCGAGTATCTTTTTCTGGTGGGCGAGGACAGGTACACGTTGACACCGGGAGATAGCATTTTTCTGCCCCGTAACGTAGCCCACGCCTGGACACAGATGAGCGAACGGGGGCAAATGACCGTGATTTTTCAGCCAGCGGGAAAAATGGAGGAGTTTTTCGTGGCGATAGCTGCTCTGCATAAGGAGCCTACCCAGGCCGAGATAGCCCGGATTTTTTCCGATCATGAGATGCAGGTAGTTGGCCCACCGCTAAAAGTCGATTGACGAACTGATTACCTGTTGGAATTTATAGTAACAGTCCCGCCAGCGTGGCTGACATATAACTGGCTAAGGTGCCGCAGATGAGAGCTTTGAAGCCCAGCCGGGCCAGGTCGCGACGGCGGTTGGGGGCCAGCTCGCCAATGCCACCGATTTGAATGGCGATGGACGAGAAGTTGGCGAATCCGCAGAGGGCAAAACTGGTAATAGCGACAGTCTTGGGGTCGAGGGTAGGTTTGATTTTGACGAGTTCGATATAAGCCACAAACTCGTTTACCACCATTTTGGTCCCCATCAGCGCACCGGCGGCTTCAATGTCTTTGGCCGGTACGCCCATAGCCCAGGCAAAAACGGAGAACACTTTGCCCAGCAGGAAATTCAGGCTCAACTGCGGGAAATCGGCCAGACTACCCACCTTACCCAGAATCATGTCGATGAGCGAGATCAGGGCAATAAACCCAATCAGCATCGCAATCACGTTCAGGCCCACTTTTAGCCCTTCGGAGGCTCCGCTGGCAATGGCATCGACGAGGTTAGCATGGGTTTTTTTAATGTCCACTTTCACCGTACCCCGCGTTTCGGAAATCTGCGTTTCGGGCATCACGATCTTGCTGATGACCAGGGCACCCGGTGCGGCCATGATGCTGGCCGCCAGCAGGTATGGAGCCGGAACACCCAGGGCGATATAGACCGCCAGAACGCCCCCCGCAATGCACGCAAAGCTGCCCGTCATACTGGCCAGCAACTCCGAGTTGGTCATACCGTTGAGATACGGCTTAATCATAATCTGCGCTTCCACCTGCCCCACAAACGTACTCGCCACGTTAGAGAGAGCCTCGGCCCCGCTTACGCCCATCAGCCACTTCATAGCCCGCGCCATAACCGCCACAATGCGCTGCATGATGCCGAGATGGTAGAAAATATTGACCAGCACGGCCACGAAAATGATAGTGGGTATGACCTTGAAAAAGAACACAAAGTCGTTGCCCGGCCCAAACGCCCGCGACATCAGGTCGGTCTTGACCAGCGAGCCGAACACGAATTCAGCTCCCTTATCGGCATTTTGTAGGGTCTTGTTCACCAGAAAGCCGAGGTAGTTGAACACCCGCTGCCCCAGGTCGGTCTTTAAAACAAACACCGCCAGCCCGAACTGGAGACCCAGTCCAACGCCAACGGTGCGGTAATTGATAGCTTTGCGATTGTCGGAGAGGGCGTACGCAATGCCCAGGATTAAAACGATGCCAATCAGGCCGGTAAAACGATCCATTCAGGAGAAATACAGCCGGTACCGGCTGTTGCTACGGTTATATCGGCGAAGATAGGCAGAAATGAGGAGCTTCCCTTTTCAGAGAAAACTTGCTAAATCGAGTACAAAGCCGGGCAGAACGCTTTCGCCGGATAACTGAGTTGTTGCAGACATTTCCTGAGGCTCTTCGTTAGGCCGATAAATCGTAACCGTTCGATTGGCCAGATCAACAAGCCAGCCCAGCCGACAGCCGTTCGCCATCCAGTCGCCCATCTTCTCGGAGCAGTCCTTCAACCGATCAGACTGAGAACGCAACTCCAGCACAAAATCGGGACAGAGGGGCAAAATTTTTCGCCGTTCGTCGGCGGTCAGCGCGTCCCAGCGAGTTTGGGAAATGGCCGATACGTCGGGCGACATGATAGACGTATCGGGCAACCGGAACGCCGTTGACGAGTCGAAGAATTTGCCAAACCGCGCCTGCCGGTTCCAAACGCCAAACTCCACGCCCAATTCAAAATTATCATTACCAGTTTCTCCGCCTGTGTTTGCTATAAAAACAATGTCGCCATTTTTACGACGTTCAAATTTCAGGTCCGGGTTATCCTGACAAAACCGCATGAACTCGTCATCGTTCATCCGCAAATCTTCCGGTAAATGCACCCGTATCGACTCCATAATCCAATAACGTTAATACTTGCCAATAGACCAAACCCCGCCTAAATATCGGCAATGGCGCGCTCGGCTCCTTCCTGATACTCTTCCTCGATCTGCGCGACGTCGGCGGGTTTGATTTCGGCGTCGAACAGCCGGCTGTTAGCTGCTTCTTTTTCAGTTACGGAGAAAAAGCGTTCGTGAATGTTGAACGGCTCGTCGCCCGCTGAAACGGCGCATTTGGTGAAGTTGCCATCTTCGTTGAGTTCGTAAGCGTTCACGTTGTCGCGCAGGTTGTAGGCCAGAATAAGCGTAGCTAACTGCTTCACGCGTGGGTCGGCAAAGATGAATAACGACTCGATGCGCCGGTCAAAGCTGCGCACCATGACGTCGGCACTACCGCCATAAATCTTCGGGTCGCCGTTATTGTGGAAATAATAAATACGGGTGTGTTCCAGAAAATCGCCGACGATGGACCGCACGGCAATGTTCTCGCTCAGGCCCGCCCGCTTGGGGCGCAAACAGCAAATGCTTCTGATAATGAGCCGGATACGTACCCCCGCTTGTGAGGCTTTATACAATTCGTCAATCACTTCTTTGTCTTCAAGTGAGTTGGCTTTGATACAGATACCACTCGGCAAACCGCGCTGGGCGTTGTCGGCTTCGAGCCGGATCATCCGCACAACCTGGTCGCGCATGTCGCGCGGGGCGGTAATCAGGTACTGGTATTCATTAGGCAGCGAATGGCCGGTAATGACGTTGAAAAACTCCGAGATGTCATGCGTATAAATCTCGTTGGTTGTCAGCAGACCAATATCGGTGTAGAGCCGGGAGGTGTCTTCGTTGTAGTTGCCCGTAGCCATGTGGGCGTAGCGCACTACGCGGTCGCCTTCGTTGCGTACGACCAGCAGCAGCTTGGTATGCGTTTTAAACTTGCTGATGCCGTAAATAACGAAGCAACCGGCTTTTTGCAGCCGCTGCGCTTCCCGAATGTTATTTTCTTCATCGAACCTGGCTTTTACCTCGAACAGCACCGACACGTGTTTGCCGTTTTCGGCGGCTTTCAGCAGGGCTTCCGTTACCCGTGAGCGTTTGGCCAGCCGATAGACGGTAATTTTAATAGCCAGCACGTTCGGGTCTTCGGCGGCCTGTTCGAGCAGTTGAAGTACCGGTTCAAAATTGTTGTACGGGTGGTGCAGCAGAATGTCGCGCTGTTTGATCTGCTCAAAAATGTCGTCGGTTTTGTCGCGGCTAATGCCGATTGGCAGTACGGGTGTTTGGGGGCGAGGCATTTCATTTTTAAACTCGGGATGACCAATAATCTGCCAGAAGGCTGAGTAATCGAGCAGGGCGGGCGAGACGAAAATATTCATCTCATCC
>JBBRUB010000502.1:0-3896 GCA_038248175.1 Cytophagales bacterium
CGGATACAACGGAAACGAATGGGTAAAGAATCCGGTGTGTATTAGGGCTTAACAAAAATTAACAGGGCCTTGTTATCGCTCCTTTTCATAAACAGAAACAGCCCGCAAACGGGAATCGTTGCGGACTGTTTCTGACTTTACCTAACGTAGAGTTATTACTATTGAGTGTGTTGACTGGATTCTATCAGCGCGATGGCTTTCTCGGCGGCTGCCTGCTCGGCCTTTTTCTTGGAATAGCCGCTTCCGGTGGCAAACGGCTTATCGGCCACCAGCACCTGCGCCACAAATTCGCGGAACTGACTGTTTCCTTTTTCGGAGACAATCTCGAACCGGATGTCTTTTCCCGTTCGCTGCGCCCATTCAATCAGGCGACTTTTAAAGTTGGCATCGTTCTGTACTACCGATTCGATGTCGAAATGTGTCAGCAGCTCGTTCAAGATAAATCGCCGGGAGAAGTTGAACCCCTTATCTAAATACACGGCTCCAACCAGAGCCTCGAGTGCGTCGCCGTACATTGACGTGCGGGCGGGCAGACCCCGCGTTCGGTTGCCATCGTACTGAATGAGTTGGTCGAGGCCAATTTTGCGGGCAATGTCGTTCAGTGATTCGCGGTTTACGATTCGGGAGCGTACTTCGGTCAGGAAGCCTTCGTCTTTGTAGGGGTATTTTTTGAATAGAAACTCGGCCACCACCATGCCCAGCACGGCATCGCCAAGGTATTCCAGCCGCTCATTCGATTCGCGAAACCCTTCGATGGCCGTCGCTTTAGAAGCCGATGTATGGCGCAGGGCTAACTGGTACAGACCCACATTGCCGGGCCGGGTGCCGATGATGTGCGCAATGGGCCGACGCAGATTCTGACGTTGGTCGCCTTTGTCTGCCTTTCTGGCCAGACCGCCGGACCTGAACCAGTTGAATGGATTGAACAAACTACGTGATAGCGGGAGTTGCACGGCTCATTCCGGGTTGGATGGCCCCCGGCTGGATGGCCTTAATTTACTGAAAATAACAATGGCATTATGTCCCCCAAAGCCGAACGCATTGCTCATGACCGTAGTTATCGGACGTTTTTGAGCAGTCAACGGCGTGAGGTTGAAACGGGAATCTATCTCTTCGTCGATATTTTCCAGATTGATGGTTGGCGGTACCGTTTGGTGTTCCAAAGCCTTGATGCTGGCAATAGCCTCTACAGCTCCGGCAGCTCCCAGCAGATGGCCCGTCATGGACTTGGTCGAACTGATGTTCATCTCGAACGAATGATCGCCGAACAACTGGTAAATGGCCTTTAATTCCTGCGGGTCGCCAATGGGCGTTGAGGTGCCATGTGTGTTGATATAATCGACTTCGCCGGGTTCGATACCTGCGTCGTCGAGGGCGTCTTTCATGGCCAGAAACGCACCGAGTCCGTCGGGGTGCGGGGCTGTAATGTGGTACGCATCGGACGACATGCCCCCGCCAATCAGTTCTGCGTAGATTTTGGCACCCCGCGCCTGCGCGTGTTCCAGTTCTTCCAGGATGAGCGCGCCAGCACCTTCGCCCAACACAAACCCATCGCGGTCTTTGTCGTAAGGGCGCGATGCTCCTTTTGGGTCGTCGTTTCGTTCGGAGAGGGCGCGGTTGGCGTTGAAGCCACCGATACCCGCCCGCGTTACGGCGGCTTCGGAGCCACCCACCACGCACATATTGAGCCGCCCCAGCCGGATGTAGTTGAGTGCGTCGATGATGGCGTTATTGGTAGAAGCACAGGCCGAAACCGTTACGTAGTTGGCACCACGAAATCCGTATCGCATAGAAATCTGACCCGACGCACTGTCGGCAATCATGCGCACGATAAAAAACGGGTTAATGCGGGGGGTACCGTCGCCCTTGGCGTAATCAATCATCTCGTCCTCGAACGAGCGCAGACCGCCGATACCAGACCCCCAGATAACGCCGACTTTATTTCGGTCAATGACCTCTATATCCATTCCTGAATCCTTCACGGCTTCATCGGCAGCAATAAGGGCATAGTGTGTGAAGGCGTCCATTTTACGGGCGTCCTGCCGGGGAATGTACTGCGTTATGTCAAGGTCTTTGAGTTCGCAGGCAAACCGGGTTCTGAATTTACTGGCGTCAAATTTAGTAATGGGTCCGGCCCCGCTTACGCCAGCTACCAGATTGTTCCAGTAGGTGGAAACGTCGTTTCCAATGGGTGTCAGGGCACCTAAGCCGGTCACTACTACTCGTCGGAATGTCATACAGAACAGGCTGCGTGATGAAGGAGGAAATAACCTGACCCAGCGGGCAGGTCATGAGGTTTCACTGGTGCAGAGAAGCCTCTACCTGTCCCAGCCACTCAGAATTGTTTTTTGAATGGCTGGGGAGGAGGAAAAGAGAGTTGGAATAGCCAGTGTAATCGGTAAAAAAAACTACTTGCCGGCGTTCTTTTCGAGAAAGTCGATAGCCTGACCAACGGTGAGGATTTTCTCGGCCTGATCGTCTGGAATGGTCTGATTAAACTCCTTCTCAAATTCCATAATTAGTTCGACCGTGTCGAGCGAATCGGCACCAAGGTCGTTGGTGAAGCTGGCCTCCGGCGTCACTTCCGACTCCTCAACGCCTAATTTCTCAACGATGATGCTCTTTACTTTTTCTGCAATTTCTGACATTTTGGTAGCCCTTTTGGGTGTTAAAAAACTGCGCAAAGAAACAGATTAACCACCGTATTTCAAACTCCTTTTCCCCTCCGTATTGATTAAATCAATCATCAATTCAAAAATCAAATTATTGACAGTCATAATGTTATCCAGAAACTAATCCAATAAACGCGCTCCTTACAAGTTTAGGTAATTAGCAGATTAGCTTAGGTTAAAACGTCTATTGGCCCGGTATAATCGCCAGTTGGCCCACTACATCCCTCCGGTTTTCCAGACAATCCCGGTATATTTGACCTTCTTATCAGCACAGAATATGTCTCAGAAAATAGTACGTGTCGGCAACATCGACTGCGGCTCCGATGAGTTGTTCCTCATCTCCGGCCCCTGCGTGATTGAAGACGAAAAAATCATGATGACCGTGGCCGAGCAACTGGCCGAAGTGGCTCAGCGGCTCAACATCAAGGTCATTTACAAATCGTCGTTTCAGAAAGATAACCGCTCAGACCTGACCTATTACACCGGCCCCGGCCTCGACAAGGGCATTGCGCTGCTGGCAAAGGTCAAAGAGCAGTTTGGCTTCCCGGTCCTGACCGATATCCATTATCCCGAACAGGCCGCACCCGTGGCCGAGGTGGTCGATGTTCTCCAGATTCCGGCTTATCTCTGTATGCAGACTACGCTCGTGGTGGCAGCGGCCAAAACGGGCCGGGTTGTAAATGTGAAGCACGGACAGTTTCTGGCCCCGGAAAACATGAAACATCCGGTCAAGAAAATCGAAGACTCTGGCAACGAGCAGATTATTCTGACCGAACGCGGCTACAGCTTCGGCTACAACGACCTCGTGGTTGACCCCCGCAGTTTCTACCACATGGGCCGCACCAACTACCCCGTTGTGTTCGACGTAACGCACGCCATTCGGAAGTATGGTATTCCCTCGAAAGACGCCAAAGGTGGTGCGCGGGAATACCTGCCCGTTCTGGCTCGCGCGGGCGTAGCGGCTGGCATCGACGGTCTGTTCATTGAAACGCATACCTGCCCCTCCGAAGCCCTTTGCGATGCAGCGAGTCAGTTGGATATCCGCTACCTCGAAGAATTCATGAAGCCCCTGCTGGAACTCCACGCCGTTGAGGTAAAATATCGCAACACACTGCCGGAACTGGCGTAAGTAGGTCGTACACCCTTGTGCAAGCTACTTCTCTCCCCATGATCGAAACCATTTTCAAAAACCACGGCGGGCAGTATGATACGCCGGTTAACGAA
>JBBRUB010000503.1:0-3895 GCA_038248175.1 Cytophagales bacterium
TGAAGTGGCCGAGCAGGTAGCTGAAGTCATTGAAGTGGCCGAAACTAAAGCAGCCGACGCACCAAAGCTAAAACCCGCCGTTCCGGGACAACCCGCTGCCGGACAGCCCGCTCCGGCACCCGCCGATCCCAATCAGATTTTTTTCGCTGACCTCGACATCTCCGACGAGATTTTGCGGGCCGTGACCGATATGGGCTTTACAAGCCCGTCGCCCATTCAGGCCGAAGCCATTCCACCTATTCTGGCTGGTCGCGATGTAATTGGACAGGCGCAGACGGGTACCGGAAAAACGGCAGCCTTCGGCATTCCCGCCCTTGATCTGATCGACGTGCAGGACCGGTCGGTGCAGACACTCGTGCTTTGCCCTACCCGCGAACTCGCGTTGCAGGTAGCCGAAGAGATCAAGAAATTAGCCAAATACAAGCGTGGTGTTCGCATCGAAGCTATTTACGGGGGCGACTCTATTGACCGGCAGATTCGGGCACTTAAAACCGGCGTGCATATCGTGATCGGTACGCCCGGTCGCGTTATGGACCACATGCGTCGCAATACCCTGAAACTCGACAACGTGAAGATGATGATTCTTGACGAAGCCGATGAGATGCTCGACATGGGTTTCCGGGAAGATATTGAAAGCATTCTGGAAGACATGCCCGAACCCCGGCAGACGATTCTGTTCTCGGCTACCATGTCGAAGCCGATCATGCAGATCACCCAGAAATTCCAGAACGATCCGGTACTGGTGACAGTGGTCAAGAAAGAACTGACCGCTACCAACCTCGAGCAGGTATTTTTCGAAGTGAAGCCAAAGGCTAAAGTTGAGGTAATGTGCCGTCTGATCGACATGTACGACCTGAAACTGTTGCTTGTGTTCTGCAACACCAAGCGTAAGGTTGACGAGATTGTAGAAGACCTGCAAACCCGGGGCTACCAGGCCGAGGGGCTGCACGGCGATCTGCGGCAGGCACAGCGGAACAGCGTCATGGGCAAGTTTCGCTCCGGCACCACCAGCATTCTGGTTGCTACCGACGTAGCCGCGCGGGGCATTGACGTGGACGATGTGGACGCAGTTATCAACTACGATATTCCGCTCGACGAAGAGTATTACGTACACCGCATTGGCCGCACGGGCCGCGCCGGTAAAAGTGGCCGGGCGTTCTCGATGGTGGGCCGCGATGAGAAATACCGCTTCCGCGACATCCAGAACTACACGAAAGTCAGGGTTGAGAAAGGCGTTATTCCGTCGTTCGAAGACATCGTTGGTATCCGCAAAGCCCGCTTCATCGAGCAGGTGCAGCAGACCATTCAGGACAGCAAGGACCTGCACCTATATGACGACACCCTGACGCAGTTACAGCACGCCGGTTTCTCAACCGAGCAAATTGTGGGTGCGCTGGTGAAGCAGAGCATGGGTCTGGAGAAAAACGAGTTTGCCGATCAGGACCTCACCCTCGGCGACGACCGCCGGAAGGAGCGCACAGAAGGCCGCGACCGCTACGCCGACCGCGACGGACGTGGAGCCGGAGCCGGGCGTTTTGACCGCAATGACCGGGGCAGCTCGTCGCGATTCGGCGACCGTGACAAGGGTAGCGACCGGGGCAGTTATAGCGACCGCCCACGTTTTGGAGACCGTGACCGCGCTGCTACCAGTGACCGTCCACGTTTCAACGACCGCGATAACGACCGTCCGCGTTTTAACGACCGCGACCGGGGTGGCGACGACCGCAAATCATCCGACCGCGACCGCGCCCCGCGTGAGCGCGAAGCCAACATGACCCGCCTGATGGTGAGCATTGGCCGCAAAGATTTCGTGCGTCCGGGCGACATCGTCGGGGCCATTGCGGGCGAAGCCAACATCTCGGGCAGCATGATCGGCAGCATCGACATCTTCGACAAATACACCTACGTTGACGTACCGAAAGACGTGGCCGACCGCGTGGTTGATGCCATGGAAGGCAACACCATCAAAGGCCGCCGAATCAGTATCGAAGTAACACAGTAAGCATTTCGTTTCAAAAAAAGGGTCACTACACATTGTAGTGACCCTTTTTTTGGGGAATAACACAGGTGATCGACCTACAAAACTGCCCGGGCGGCTGCTTCATCCTGTTTGAGCTGCTCGACCAGCGCGGGCAGGCCACTGAATTTATGTTCGGGGCGCAGGAATGCGCGGAAATTTAGGGTCAGGTGTTCGCCGTAAATGTCTTTGTCGAACCGGGCCGCTGGATTACGGTCAAAGATGTACGTTTCGATGGTCTGATTGGTCCCCGCTACGGTGGGCCGGAAACCGATGTTAAGCATCCCGCCCAGCACCTGACCGCCGTATAGCACGTCAACGGCATAGACACCATTAGCCGGTATGAGCTTTACCGGATCATCAACCTGCATATTGGCGGTGGGAAAACCGATAGTGCGGCCCAACTGCCGCCCTTTCACAATGGTACCGGTCAGGCTATACGGTCGGCCCAGAAAAAGGCTGGCCGTTTCAATATCACCCTCCTTGAGTGCGGCCCGGATTTTTGACGAACTGATGCCCACTGCGTCAATGTCCTGCCGGGGAATTTCCTCGACCTCAAACCCGTACTCATGCTGATGCGTCCGGATGTAATCGAAGCCGCCTTCCCGGTCGCGGCCAAAGCGGTGGTCGTAACCAATCACAAGCTTTCTGGTGCCAATTTTCTCGATCAAAATCTGCCGGATATATTGCTCCGACGTTAGTTGTGAGAACGAGCGCGTGAACGGGATCACCACCAGATGATCGACCCCGGCGGCTTGAATTAAGTCAATTTTCTCGTCCAGCGTCGAGAGTAGTTTCAAATCCTGGCTGTCGTTCGAAACCACCGTGCGCGGGTGCGGCCAGTACGTAATCAGCACCGAGGGGCCGTTGCTGTTTCGGGCTACTTCGGTAAGTCGGGCCAGGATGGTCTGATGCCCCCGGTGTACGCCATCGAAGGTGCCGCTCGTGACAACGGCGTTAAGGAGGGGCTGGAGGTCATCAAGACCGCGATGAACGAGCATTTTATCCGTTGTCATTGTCCGTCATTGATTGTCTTGTTGCTGAGCATGAAGCATGATAACAAATGACAATCAATTGACGACTTGTTTTTCGATGAACTCCTCAATCGTATCGGCGTCTTCAACGCGGAAATCGCCGATGCGGGTTCGGCGGAGTGCGCTCATGTACGCGCCATTGTTGAGCAGAAGGCCCAGATCGCGCACCAGACTGCGAATGTACGTGCCTTTTGTACATACAATGCGGAAATCAACTTCGGGAAACCGTTCGGCGTTCACCTCAAAAACCGATACCGTTACCTCTCTGCTCTTTATATCGGCAGTTTCGCCCCGCCGGGCTTTTTCATAGAGCCGCTCCCCGCCAACCCGAATGGCCGAGTAAATGGGCGGTACCTGCAAAATGTTGCCGGTGAGCTGGCGGGCGGCTTCCTGAACTTGATCGGGCGTGATGCCAGTGGTATCGAACTCGGCATCGAAAGCAGTTTCCAGATCGACGGAGGGCGTGGTTTTCCCCAGCACCAGGGTACCGGTGTATTCCTTTTCCTGCGCCTGATACTGATCGATTTGCTTCGTCATCTTGCCCGTACATAAAATCAGCAGCCCCGTAGCCAGCGGGTCGAGCGTACCGGCATGACCGATTTTTTTGAACTTACCGGCGTATTTTAACTTGTTGACCACGTCGAACGAAGTCCACGTCAGCGGCTTATCGATCAGAATGAGTTGGCCGGGGTCGGGTGAAGCAGGTTGGGACATAAGAGGAATTAAAGCACATCCAGTTTCACGCCCGATGCCATCAGGCCCAGCAACAGCAAACCGAGTGCGATGCGGTAATAGCCGAATACCTTAAACCCGTAACGGGTCAGGAAACTGACGAAACCACGAA
>JBBRUB010000504.1:0-3886 GCA_038248175.1 Cytophagales bacterium
ATCGCCGAGAATCGGATTGTGCTGACCTTCGATAGCGATTTGGGAACGTTGGTATTCAAAGACAGATACCGCCCGCCTGGAGTTGTCTATTTCAGACTCACTGATTATCTGCCCGAAAAGCCGGGGCAACTTTTACTGGCTATGCACATGGCAAACTGGCCTTTCGCTGGCAATATGTGCGTAGTGGATACTACTACTACGCGAATACGCCCTATTCCAATCAGGGGCTGACTAAGTTCAGGCTGATGTTGACGTAAGGTGCGGTACCGAGTGTATTGCTGAATCGGGGTGTCTCGCCCGCCGTTGGGTTTTGGGTGTCAAACACGTCGAATCGCCAGTTGTAGCGCACCCCCGCCTGTGCCGACAGCCAGATAAACCCGGCCAGTTTTCGTTCGTAGGTAATGCGGGGTTTTAACTCGCCCCGGCGTAAATACAGGTCCTGCGGGGTGGACGTGTTGCCCAGAAAATAAGCGTTTCCTTCAATTTCGTAGCCCAGCATGAGCAGCCCGCTGGTGCCGAAATTGCGCCGGAGGTTGGCTTTGGCCGGAAACACAGCTTCTACGCCCCATCGTGGGTTAAATGTCTGGTTGTAAAACACCACCGGAATGTGCAGCACCTGCCCGGCGCGGTACGTGCGCGTTACGCCCAGCCCCCACATCAGGTTGTCGGAGGGTTTCCAGCCGTAAATGGCCGTGCCGCTGTAGGTTAGTCCCCGGCTGTCTATCTCGCTCAGGTTTTGGTACGTACCGTTCAAATCGGCGTTGGCCTGGATGAGCAAAAAGTGTTTGAGGTCAAGGGGTTTGAATACGGTGGCGTTGATGCCCGTTGAGCGTAGTCCCTGATCCAGCGCACCAAACAGCCGCGACTGTTCGGGGGTGGTCATACCTACGCCCGTGTTCCAGTAGGTCAGGCCGAGGTTGAGGATGAAATTGGAGCGCGAAATAACCGGCGCGTTCAGCCCCAGCCGTAACCCGCTAAACCGATTGACCTGTTGGGTGAGCGTTGATGCTCCACCCGGACGTGGTACAGAAGAGGCCGGTATGCTATGGGCACCCACCGACGTAATATCGAACGGGGTCTGCGCTTCGTAACCTACCGAAATCAGCTTGGTTGGGCTGAGAAACAGGACTTTCTGGGTCGCAAAGAGTCTTACCTTTTTATCGTCGGCATCGCCGAACTCATCGAAGTTCAGGTCATCGGCGGGGGCGGTGCTGGTAGTCGATTGCGGCACGGCAGCGGGTATGGGGGCCGTCTGGGCCAGGGTCAGGGCGGGCAGGAGCAAACCCGCGAGCAGACCAGTCAATGGTTTCATGATGAAGGCAATTAGAGAGGTTATGCTTTTTTGATCTGCCGTTTCCAGACGTCGGTCCGACCAAAGAGTGACACGCCGATGTAGCCGCGCACTTCGAGGGTGTTCTCGTCAACGAGTTTGATTTCGCAGGCGTAGTCACTGCCATTTTTGGGGTCATAAATGCGACCATCTTCCCATTTGCTATCGGCTTTGGCTACAAAATCGCGCAGGTTCTCAAGTCCCTTCAGCGGACGTTTGCGCAGACTTTCATCGGGGTTGTTGGCGTCGGTGCGGACGCTGCCGTCGGAGTTGTTGGGGACTTTCAGCCAAACAATGCGGCCGTAATATTTGTCGGCTTTTTTATAAATCTGGACCATCCCGGTGCCTTCGCCGTTTTTCCAGACGCCCAGCACCGCGTCGGGGTTGTTTTGCGCCAGCAGCGCGTAGGGCAGAATAAGCAGGGTCAGCAAACCAGTTTGCAGGATGCGTTTCATATAATTCAGAACGGTTTTTTTTGTGTTTATTGAACGCAAAAGTAATGAAGGCTCCTACAATTGATAGTAATGCTATCAAAAATAATTCCCGTACAGGCCAACTAACCAGACAACCATCTGGCAGACTTAAGCATCTTGATGGAGCGCGGGCGTTTGTTTTATCCCGTTCATCGTTATTTTTCCGTTATTCAACACAAGCTGGTTTGACCATATACCAGACCGCTGTAGGTTGAGATTCTATTTTAAGACTGGCTATATGCGCTTAGGTTTATCAATTGTTCTGGTGTTGCTTTCTATTACGCTGACATACGCCCAGACCGGGCTGCGGGGTACCATAAAAACCGCCACAGGCGAGCCGCTGCCTTACGCAGCCGTTGTGGTAAAAACCACCGATCAGGATACCCGCCCGCAGGGGACCATCACCAACGCCGAAGGTCGCTACGACATTGCGCTGTTGCCGGGTACCTATACCGTAACGTTTCAGTTTCTGGGGTTTCAGGCCGTCCAGAAAGCCGTAACGATTACCGGTGATTACCAGACGCTCGACGTTGCGTTGCAGGAGCAGGCGTATCGGCTGGCCGAGGTGCAGACCAAAGCGGGTAACGAAGACCCTGCCTATACCATTATGCGCCGGGCCATTGCCAAAAGCCGGTTCCATCAGTTGCAGGTGTCGCGGTTCAAAGCACGGGTCTATAGTAAGTCGAGTTTCACTGTGACTGACCTGCCTAAACTGGTAGAAATGGGTTTTCGGAAACAACTCAAAGAGGCCGAAAAGGAAGCCAATTTTAAAGTGGGCGTTCCTATTCTCAACGAAACCGTTTCGGAAGTGTCGTTCAGTCAGCCCAATACGTTTCGTGAGCGGGTCATTGCCAACCGTAATTCACAGGGTGATTTTTTGAGTCCGGGCCGGTATTTCAACACCAGTTTCTACAACCCCACCGTGGCCGACGCCGTTTCGCCCCTTTCGCCCAAAGCCTTTGGGTATTACAAGTTCGAATACAAAGGCACGTTTCGGGAGCCGGGGCCAAACGGTACAAGCATCGAGGTGAGCAAAATTCAGGTCACTCCGCGCCGGTACGGCGAGGGCGTTTTCCGGGGAACGATCTTCATCATCGAAGACACCTGGGCCATTCACAGTCTGCAACTCGAGACCGTTAACAACATTGGCATTTCGTTCAGTATCCGGCACGTGTGCAGCCCCGTAAAAGGCGTCTGGATGCCCACCAACCAGCGGTACAGCGGGCAGGGTACCTATCTGGGTGTCAAAGCGAACGGGCAGTATGTGCGTACACTGAGCTTCAGCGAGTTCGTGATCAACCCGGCCTTTGTGGAAGATATTCAGGTGGCCGACGAGAAGAAGTACAAACCCGACCAGACGCTCACAAAGGGCGAAATCAAAGACAGTAAGTTCGAGGATTTAGTCAAAAAGCAGAAAGAGTTCTCGACCAAAAACCTGCGGCAGATGGTCAAAGAATACGAAAAGCAGGAAAAGGAAGCCCGTAAAAATCGCAAGGAAGACGTAACCGTAATCCGCAACGATTCGCTGGTCGTTGACTCGCTGGCCAAACGCCGGTCCAACGTGTTTTGGGATTCGCTGCGGTCCATACCGCTCACCACCGCCGAGATCAAAAGCTACCGTAAAGCCGACAGTCTGGGGCTGATAAAGGTCATTCGGACGCCCGGCGATACCACCCAACTCGGTCGCGCGGTCAACGACAGCACTAAAAAGAAAAACCGCAACAAATTCGCGCCGGGGCAACTGCTGAGCGGCTACGTCTGGAAACTGGACAAGCGGCTCTCGCTCGATTATACCAGCCCTATCTCGCGCATTGAGTACAACACGGTGGAAGGCTACGCCGTTGAGGGTGCGCTGAAGCTGATTTACCGCGTCAAAGAAGACTCGGTCAATCGATTTACCAAGATTCCGCTGGGCGTCTGGAACCTCGGCGGCACGGGGCGATACCAGTTTGGGCGGCAGCAGGTGGTGGGCTATGGTCTGGCGAGTTATGAATATAAAAAGACCAAAATCAGCGCGACGGGTGGGAGATATTTTTATCAGTTTAATCCCAACGAACCCATCAGCCCGCTACTGAACAGCATC
>JBBRUB010000505.1:0-3884 GCA_038248175.1 Cytophagales bacterium
TCAATTTATGGAGTGGCCTTATCGCCTACAGTTTTATGGATGCTTTTCCAACGATGCCTGTATTCGTACCCAAGCTGGGCAAGAGCGACGTGTGCCAAATTGTAATTATCTAAGAGACATCCCCAAAACTCGCATTATTAGCCTTACTGGCTTTTGTTCTGGTCAATTATCAGGCCCTGGCGCAGGTAACTACCCGTCAATTGTCGGGTGATAAAGTCAGTTTAAACCAGTTTGGGGCCATGGGGCTTTCCAATATCAGTGTTCCGAAGCTGGAACTGGGACCCTTAGATGTTGCACGATTAGTGCAGGAAGATCTGAACTACAACAAAAGCGGTCGACCAATGCGCGTGGCGGTTCGGCAAGCGGCCAACGTGGATATTCGGGCAGCTGGTTCGGTGGTCGACGGGAATGGATACCGTACGTATCAATATGAGGTAGATGCGCCCGGAGCGGCTGCGTTGAGTGCCGAATTCGATCAGCTTCAACTGGCAGCGGGCGCCCGGGTATTTCTGTATAACGCGGCTCAAACGGTATTGATTGGGCCCATTACCAGTCAGCACAATCTCACAACAGGCCGTTTCAACAGCGGACACGTTATTGGTGACCGGCTAATCATCGAATTGCAGGAACCTATGGGGGTAGTGGGTCAAAGTCAGCTTCATTTATCGGGTGTGGCAAACTTTTACCAGACCAAAGGACCCTTTGGCGGTTTGCAACCATCTGATGCCTGCCAAAATAACCTGATTTGTTTTTCCGACTATCAGACGCAGGCGGATGGCGTAGGCCTGATATTGATTAACGACGGGGCGGGTAGTTCGTTCACTTGTTCGGGGTCTATGGTCAATGATGCCCGGCAGAGTTTTCGCTCTTTTTTTCTGACAGCTTTCCACTGTATTGATTTTGATGCGGATCAGGTCTCGGATCTTAATGAACGAAATTCGACAGCCTCTTGGACCTTCTATTTTAAGTACCAAAGTGCAACCTGTACGCCCACTCAGGATGATAATGTGTACTTGACCATCAACGGCGCTACCTATCGGGCGGGAGGTGCCGCTACGGATTTCACCTTGCTCGAGCTCAATGCGCAGGCTCCCCAAAGTGAGGCTATTTCGTATTTAGGCTGGGACCGTAGCAATGCTTTACCTACGAGTGTTTTTGGGATACACCATCCCAATGGCAGTGTGAAGAAGATTTCGTTTGGCGGGGCAACCTCAACGGTTGGGGTTACCTATGCGTCCGGTGGTGTCTATAGTACTGGCTCAGGTACATCTTTTCTGCAACTGAGGTGGAATAGTGGGGTTACGGAAGGCGGTTCGTCGGGCTCTGCACTCTTCAACGGGACTTCCCGCCGGGTTATCGGTCAATTGTTGGGCGGGAGTTCCTCCTGTACGCCTGTTTCGTCATTAACGGCTCCCGATCAGTATGGCCGGTTGTTCACATCCTGGACCGGAGGTGGAACTGCCGATACCCGGCTGAGTAACTGGCTCGACCCTACTGCTATCAGTGGAAATACGACTGATCTGGCGGTACCTGTTGTCAGCGGTCCGGCAGCCTTTACCAATACCGGTACGTTTAGTCTGAATACGGGCCTGTCATCTATTGTGTCCTGGTCTATTACCAGTGGAGCGGGGACTATTTCGCCAGCAAGCGGCACGGGTAATACGGCCTCGTTAACGGCTCTGGCTACTGCCAGTAATTATACCATCACGTTCACTGTCAATGCGGGCCAAACCTATCCGATCCGGTATGCCAGGACGTTCAATGCCAGTGTTGTTGCTCCGGTTCTGACCATTACGGGTCTGGCCGCCATCCCAACGGCGGTCTGCGTAGGAAGCACCGCTACCTTTACGGCTACGGTGGGCAATCTCACGGGAGGCACCTACAGCTACACGCTCAGCAACGGCAGCGGCCCCATCAGCGGAACCAGTGCCAGTGCCAGCTTCAGCCAGGCAGTGAGCAGTAGCGGGTCGGGTGTACAGAGCTTCACGCTGAGGGTGAGTAGCGGGGGGCAGTCGGCTCAGGCTACGACCACTTTGACGGTAAATGCTTTACCCACCGCTGGTTTAGTGAATAATGGCCCTTTGACCTGCTCTCAAACCAGCGCAACCTTAACGGCCAGCGCAACCGGCGCAACGAGTTATTCGCTCAGCAATGGGCAGACCAACAGTACGGGACGATTTGTTGTGAGTACCCCTGGCACATACACTGCAACGATAGCCAACGCGGGCGGTTGCACGGCCACGGCCACGGTGAGCGGCAATACTATCCCGCCGACGGCCTTACTAACACCGAGTTCGGCCACGCTGACCTGCACCAATCCAACCGTTACGCTGACAGCCAGTGGCGGTGGTTCGTACAGTTTCAACACCGGAGCTACCGCCAACAGCATCGTGGTGAGTTCCGCCGGAACGTATTCGGTATTGGTGACGGGAGCCAATGGTTGCACCGCTCTGGCAACGGCCACCGTCCTGAGCGATACCACCAGCCCAACACTTACGCTTTCGGTCAGTACACCGAATCCGATATTAGACAGTAGCGTTTCGCTGACTGCATCGCCCGGCTTCAGTAGCTACGCCTTTTCCGGCCCTGGCATCAGCCCTACTATTGGGGGAGACAACACCCTGACCCTGCCTGCTGTCACGACTGCCAACACGGGCAGTTTCAGTGTGGTGGCTACCGCCAGCAATGGCTGCACGGCCACCGCTATAACCACGCTGACAGTGCAGTTACCGAGCTGCACCACCTTCGTAACCGTAAAATCAGGTCGCTGGGACGACCCAACCGTTTGGTTTTGCGGTATCATCCCGGCCCGGACAGATGTAGCCGAGGTGAACCATGCTCTCATCATCCCAGCGGCTTACACGGCTCAGGTTCGAAGTCTTCGCTACGGATTGGGGGGGCAACTGACATACCAGACCGGAGCCTCGCTGCAACTTGGATTTTAGGCCAATTCTCCATTGTACGTCGTGTTCCGAAACGTGGCCCCGGCTCCGTAGATGGTACGCGCAAGCGGGCGGCTCATCTACGGAACCGGGGCCACGTTTCAGGTTAGGTTTTGATGCTCTATTCTGGCATACCAATTGTACGGTAAAAAACCAAATTTATCCTGAACTCTTTTGGGGGGATGCCGTACCTTTGCCCCCCATAATCAACGGCGCGTTTTTTCGTCATGGACACCTACTCGTATATCGCCAATTCTGACGCGGCTTACGTGGATCAACTGTACCAGTCTTATAAACAGGACACTAATACAGTTGATGCAAGCTGGCAGAAATTCTTTGAAGGCTTTGAATTTTCGCTGAAATATGGCGAATCCGGCAACGGAGCCCACACTACCAACGGCAATGGAGCAACCACCAATGGCGGGGCCAGCAACGGAGTAGCCAGTAATGGTAATGCCAAAGTTGCCCCGGCCCCGCCTGCTCTGGCCAGCATAATTCGGAAAGAAATCGAAGTCCGTAATTTTATCCATGCCTACCGCAAGCGCGGTCACCTTGCGGCCCTGACTAATCCCATCCGCAAGCGCAAAGACCGGCAGCCGCTGCTCGACCTGAGTGATTTCGGGCTGACCGAAGCCGACATAGACACCGTGTTTGAGATGGGCAGTGAGCTGGGTCTTGGCCCGGCCACACTCCGCGATATTGTGGCGTTGGTGCAGAAAATTTACCTCGGCCCCATCGGTTTCGAGTATATGTACATCCGCGAACCGGTTATTCTGGCCTGGTTCAAGATGAAGGTCGAAAAAGAGTGGCCTGCTTACATGGCTTCGCACAACGAGAAAACCCGGATTCTGGAAAAACTGAATCAGGCTGTTGTATTCGAGAACTTTCTGCATACCAAGTACTTGGGCCAGAAACGTTTCTCGCTCGAAGGCGGAGAAACCA
>JBBRUB010000506.1:0-3884 GCA_038248175.1 Cytophagales bacterium
GCCCCAATCAACCGGCTTACGGCGTGGCGTTCCTGATACTCGCTCATGTCGATGCGGACTAAGGCGTTGTCGTCGTTGAACAGGAATTGGGCCAGAGCCTTCGCCAGTTCGGTTTTGCCGACGCCCGTGGTGCCAAGGAAAATGAATGAGCCAATGGGCCGTTTGGGGTCCTGCATCCCCGCCCGGCTCCGGCGCACGGCGTCCGACACCACCTGAATGGCTTCTTCCTGCCCGGCCACGCGCTTGCCCAGCTCAGCTTCCAGAAACAGGAGCTTGTCGCGCTCCGACTGCAGCATCCGGCTCACCGGAATACCCGTCCACTTGGCCACGACTTCGGCAATGTCTTCCGACGTTACTTCTTCCTGCAACATCCGGTCGGCTCCTGCGTGCTGTTCTCCTTCCGAAGACATAGTCTTTAGCCGGGTTTCAATTTCAGGAATGCGTCCGTAGCGGATTTCGGCCACTTTACCGTAGTCGCCCGCGCGTTCGGCCTGCTCGGCTTCAATGCGCAGGTGGTCCAGTTCGGCTTTCAACGTCCGGCTTTCGTTGACCGACGCTTTTTCGGTTTCCCAGCGTGATTTGAGTTCGGTGCGGGTTTCGTTGAGGTCGGCAATCTGGCGGCTTAGGCTACTTTCTTTGTCGCGGTCGTTTTCGCGCCGGATGGCTTCGCGCTCGATTTCGAGCTGCATAATCCGCCGATTCAGTTCGTCTAGCTCTTCGGGAACGGAGTCAATTTCGAGCCGGAGTTTAGCTGCGGCTTCGTCCATGAGGTCGATGGCTTTATCGGGTAAAAACCGGTCAGAGATGTAGCGACTTGAAAGTTCAACGGCGGTAATGACGGCATCGTCTTTGATGCGAACGCCGTGGTGCAGTTCGTACCGTTCCTTAATACCACGCAGAATACTGATGGCGTCGTTTGTATCCGGCTCATCGACCAACACGGTCTGGAACCGCCGTTCGAGGGCTTTATCTTTCTCGATGTATTTCTGATATTCTTTGAGCGTCGTGGCTCCAATGGCGTGGAGTTCACCCCGCGCCAGAGCGGGTTTAAGCAGGTTAGCCGCGTCCATCGCGCCCTCGCCACCACCGCCCGCACCAATGAGTGTGTGAATCTCGTCGATGAACAGCACGATTTCTCCGTTCGAGTCGGTCACTTCCTTGATAACAGCTTTGAGCCGCTCTTCAAACTCGCCCTTGTATTTGGCACCCGCCACGAGCAAGCCCATATCCAGCGACATAATAATCTTGGATTTGAGGTTTTCCGGTACGTCGCCCTGCACAATACGCTGGGCGAGACCTTCTACAATGGCAGTTTTACCCACGCCGGGTTCGCCAATCAACATGGGGTTGTTTTTGGTTCGGCGGCTCAGAATCTGGAGTACCCGCCTGATTTCTTCATCGCGGCCAATGACGGGGTCGATCTTCCCTGCGCTGGCGCGTTCGTTGAGGTTGATGCCGTACCGTTCCAGCGACTGGTAGGTGGCTTCTGCGTTTTGATCTTTCACAGGATTGTTGCTGCCCCGCAACTCGCGGATGGCATTTTTGAGGGTTTTTTCGGAAAATCCGACGTCTTTCAATAAGGTAGCCACATTGTCGTTACCACCCACTAGACCAAGCAGCAACATTTCGATGCTCACGTATTCGTCGCCGAAATCTTTCATCTGGGTCTGGGCGCGTTGCAGAACTGCGTTCAGCTCGTTGCCGAGGTAAACCTGATGCCCGTCCGGCCCCGTGCTGCCCGATACGGACACCTTGGGGTAGCTGTTCACAATGGCGCCGAGGGCAAGTGTCAGGCGACTGCTGTCGGAACCAACCTTCTTCGCCAGAAACCCAACCGTGTTGGGGTCTTCTTCCAGAATGGCGCGGAGCAGGTGTCCCGTCTCTACGGTCTGCTGACCATTGCCCTGCGCCATCTGGGCCGCGTGCTGCACGACTTCCTGCGCCTTAACAGTATAATTATTCGGGTTCATGGTTGTGTCGGCGAATGTTGAAGAAAAAAAAGATAGCAGACAACCAAAACAAGTCCCGAAAGGGACGTATTGTTTAGTTGTTTGCTATCCATCTTCAAATGAAAGGCCGGATTATTATTTATGCCAAAATGGCACTTTAGGGTATATTTTAGCCTAAAGTCCGGTAATTATGTCAGTCTTTTGCCGACGAGAATCATGCTTTTCCAGAAGTGCCGAAATCGGCCCACGCCCTGAAAGTCAATAAAGTCGAACCCCCCCTCAATAAGCAATGTACCAAGAGAAACCCGGGACCAGAACTTAATATGCCCCCCGTGCCAGAGCGGGCTATGATGACTGTCCCACTTATCCATAATGGCCAGAACCAAATTTTTCCAGTAGCCGTGAAAGGGCGTCGATATCAGGAGTATGCCCCGGTTGGTGAGAACGGCAGACGCATACGCTACCAGCAGATGGGGGGCAAACAGATGCTCAATCACCTCCGTAGAAACGACCATATCGAACGGGGCTTCCTGGGCGAGCAGTTCAGCGGGGTTATCCTGAACGCCAAACCGGTAGAACGGAATATCGGGGTACGTGGTACGGGCAATGTCAACGCCGGTCTGGTCGTAGTCGATACCCACCACATCGTACCCTGCCAGTTTGAGCTGCCTGCACAGAAGGCCATTACCACAACCAATATCGAGAATCCGCTTTGGCCTGTAAGCAGCTACCATCGAGATGACTTTAGGGTTCAGATAGCTACTGGAACCGGGATTGGTAGTATCCCAGCCATAATCACTGACATTGGATTCAGAATGATCTTTAACTGTATTCATATAAGCTTTAGGACTGCCATTATCAAGTAAGTAATTATCTACTTTGCTATAAATACGTTATTATTCCGGATATGTTTCGGGTCTTCCGATCCAGTTTTCGAAGCCTTAGCTTGCCAGTCAGTAAGGACTGACACATTTAGCAGCCGTTTCTTCGGGGTGTAATTACGGTAGTTCATTTGTAAACGTTTCTTTATCTGATAACCTATGCGCACTCAATTTAGCTTTTTGCTGTTTTTTCTGGCTGTCTCGTTTTCTCGGGGGCAGAACATACTGACATCTGCCGAGAAAAAAGCAGGATGGCAACTTCTTTTCAACGGTAAAAATACAGCAGGCTGGCATACCTACGGGGGCAAAGGCGTGGGGGCGGCCTGGCAGGTGGAGCAGGGGGCGTTGCACCTGAACGTGCCTAACCGCATTGGCAACAAAGCTGAAAATGGGGGCGATCTGGTAACGGACGTAGTCTTTACCGGCGATTTTGAGTTCAAAGCTGACTGGAAAGTGGGCCGACTCACCAATAGTGGTATCTTCTTCTTCGTGCAGGAAACCCCCGCCAACAAGAACATATATGATACTGGTTTGGAGATGCAGGTTCTCGACAATACTATTTATGAGGGTGCCGACGAAAACAAACACCGGGCGGGCGATTTCTTCAGCGTGGCCAATGCCCGGGTGCGGGAGGTAAACCCGGTGGGAGAGTGGAATCAGGTCAGTTTCGCGAAGAAAAACGGACGCATGACTGTATCGCTCAATGGTTTTACTATCCATGAATTTGACCTGAACGGGGCGGAATGGAAGCAACGGCTGACGGGCAGTAAGTTAAAAGACGCCCCCATTGCCAGCGGAAACTACACGGGCCGCATCGGCTTGCAGGACTGGGGTAGCACCGTCTGGTTCCGCAATGTTAAAATCAGGAAACTGTAAGCCGAATTCTACTACGCAAAAGCCGGGTGCAAATGAACGGTCGTCTCGGCGTCGAGTACCTCCACAAACCCGTCGGCATTGATGATGGTAAGCTGCACCGGCACCAGTTCATTGACGCGCAGCGGGTCATACTTAGCTACGACGCGAACGTAGTTCTCCGTGAAACCCTGCATCAGCC
>JBBRUB010000507.1:0-3882 GCA_038248175.1 Cytophagales bacterium
GAACGAACCCAGCGGGTCAGCCCATTTATCCTCGCTCGCTGTGCCCACATATACCGCACGGGGAGCCATCAGGGCCAGTAGCTCATGCTGATCTACAGGCAGCGAATCTTCTCGGTCACTATACTGGCTGAAGCGGGGTGGAAACCAGTGCGGAAATGAGGTGGTGGTCATCTTCACCGTTTCACCATAGTGCCGACGAGACAACGACGACCCGCCATTCCCCGAACAACTGGAAACCACCACCGCAAACCGCTGATCCTGAGCACCGCACCACAGGGCGGCTTTTCCACCCCGTGAGTGTCCAATGACGGCCACTTTGTTTTTGTCGATCTGCATGTCCTGCTGTAGATAATCCATCACCCGGCTGGCTCCCCATCCCCAGGCCCCCAACGCCCTCATGCCATTGTACATGTCGAGTTGTTCGGGATACAATAGTTGTAAAACTCCGTTCTGAAACGTGTCTTTATTGTCAGGTGCCACATCGCTCACGTGAAAGGCGGCAATGGCAAAACCTTCGTCAATGAGCAGTTCGGCGGGCCAGAAATCGCTCTTTGTCGTTCGGGTAGGATCGGTATTGTCTTTGCCCCGGTGGTTGATCAACACAAAAGCGGGGGCTGGCCCCTGTACCTCATTCGGGATGAATAACACCAGATTGATTTTAATCGATTTCTGCTGGTGAGTAACCTCAATCTGAACTTCTTTGAGGTGGGCTTTTCCACCCATTGCCATTTTGTTTTCGTCGGTCAGCGTGAATTTTATGGCGGAGTACGTTTTCGGGATTTGCCCGTACACATTATCGGCAAACAGCCGCAGTACTTCAGGTCTGCGTGTAGTTTCCCACTGCTTTTTAGTACGGACTTTCTTTCCATCCGCCGAACGAAGTGCGTCCGGTAACGTGTACGAAGGCACTTTCGCTTCATCGTAGTTTTGTGCCTGACTCATCGTGGCAAGCATGAAAAACAGGAAAGTAAGGTGGAGTGATTTCATAGTCGGGTCTTCTGGCATTGTATTACAGCAGCGAATCTGACACTTAGTTGAACAGATCGCCGGAAATCTATTTTCATTGGTAAAAACATTCCAGCCACTTGCGCGCATGGGCTCGCACGTTGGCTATGGTATCGTGGCCACCATCGTGGATTAGTATCTAAATCCGGTTGGGCGTTCCTAATAATGTATAGACGGCACTGGCACCGTAAGCAACTCTACGAGTTAGTTTTTCGTAAATGGATAATTGGCTGTAGGCTACATATTTTCTCCGACCAGAATTGAACAAACCGTTTAGCTCATTTCTTCGCCGTCTTCACCGGGTCCATCCTGCGTAAGAAGCCCACCAGATCAACAATTTCGCTTTCCGTCAGGGACTCCAGCAAACCGGTAGGCATCATGGAGACAGCTGTTTCTTCCCGCGACTGAACGTCGGATTTGTTCAGCACGACCACGTCCTGACCCACCACGCGCATCCTGAGCTGTCGCTCGTTCTCTCCGGCGATATTGCCGGTGTACGTCCGCCCGTCACGGGTAGTCACGACGACCATTTTATAGTCGTCCTGAATTTCGCCACTTGGGTTGAGAATATTACTGAGCAGATAGTCTATACTGGCCCGGTTGGAACCCGTCAGGTCAGGCCCGATGATGCCACCCTGCCCGTACATCTTGTGGCACGGCCCGCACGTCATGGCAAAAAGTGCCTTGCCTTTTTGGACGTTAGCGGCCATAAGCGCTTTGTCGTTCAGCATCCGACCGTATTTGGCGTACGCTTTCCCATCCACGCCGTCTCCTTCGATGGGTCCCCAAACTTCGACGAAGCCGCTGCCAACGACCCGCAGCAATTGGCGGGCCGCATAACTGGGTATGTCACGCTTGGCAATACTCCCATCTTTCAGCGCCTGAGTCAATAGCCAGCCGTACTTGGGGCGCGACGACAGGGTTTGCACCGCCTGGAGTTTCTCGGATGCGGAGAACGACGGATAGCGAACGAGCAGTAGTTTACCCAATGCGTCGCTGTCGTACCCGGCAATGGACCGGATGGCATCAGGGCGCAGGGCCGACTCATCGAGCAGGCCGGGCAGCAGGTTGGGGAGTTCAGGGCGCTGTTGGGTTGTCATGGCCCGCAGCGCCTGACGACGCTGCTCCACCGCCCCTTCTTTGTTTAGCAGCGTCGTTAAGTATTGTTTAGCGGCCTGCGTATCGCCAAAGAGCTGCGCGACTTGTGTGCCCAGTTTAGCCGCCTGTGGACTTGCCCGATTAAGTTTGGCATACACTGCCTGCCAGTTGGCCGGTGCTGTCACATCCGAACGGCCCTCCAACCCATCCCGCAAACCTTCCAGCAGCGGAACAAGCGATGTAGGCGTTTTGATACTGCCGAGGGTGCTTACTACCCGCTTTACCTCATCGGCATCGACAAGACGACGCGCAATAAACTGCGAAACCATAGGAATCCGGCTGAGGGTAGCCAGTTTCAGTGCTTTGTCTGGATTAATCTTCACAAGCGGTTCAATGCCAAACCAAATCAGTTTTGGCAGATTGTGGTCGGCAATGTCTTCGCTGCGGGCAAGCAACCCCTCAGCAATGTTCCAGCGGCTGTCTGGTGTCATCCGTTGCAGAGCCGACGCCAAATAAAGCCGCACCACCGGCGAGACATCCTCGCGGGCCATTCGGGCAAAAGCCGTTTGTGCTTCGGCAGCCGGCGAACGATCTTCGCACAGCAACTGAACCGCCCAGGCCCGGACGTACTCATCCGTATCACTAAGGGATTTTTGCAGCGTTTGTTCCGTAAAACCACCGGTCACGTGCAAGGCCCACATCGCCCGAAGCCGCCAGTCAGCGTTGGTATTTTCGTTGAAAATGGTACGAAGTCGCTGATGGGTTCTCTGGTCTAACCTGCGGTTGGCAGCCCGATGTTGCAGGAGTCCCCGTGCCCGGCGGGCGTGCCAGTCGCTCGCAACGGTTTGAAAATCAACCAGTTGAGCATCGGTCATTTTGGTCAGATCGGAATACCGGCCCGGCCAGTTTTCGGCTCCTGACGTTTGGGGCATTATCCGAAAAATTCGCCCTGTCTCGCTATTCAGCACTTCTTTGCCACAAATATCGGCATCGTGCCAGTCGAGTACATACAGTGCGCCCTCCGGGCCAAGCTCCATGCTGAACCCAACCCACTGCGCGTTATTGGCCTGCAACAACTCGTCGCCGTGGTGACCGACGAAGCCCGACCCTTTTCGTTCCAGAATATCGGACAAAACAGCGTGTTCGTGAATGTTGGCCATGAACAGGCGACCCTGATGCGCCTTCGGAAAGGCATCGGACTGGTACACCCGGGCGCCCCCGTGCGCCGACCGATGACTGTGGTCAGCGATGGTCTTGATGTCGCTGTACACGTATGGGTTGAAATGCTGCCCGCCCTGCCGGTGATAAATGCCACCGGGAATCACGTGCCACAGGTGCGGAATCACACAGGCGGTCATGAGCAGTTGGCCTTTTGCATCGTAATCAATGCCCCAGGGGTTGCTAAAGCCGTGGGCCACCACCTCGAAGCGATCCTTGACAGGATGGTATCGCCAGACACCCCCGTTTATGTCCACGCCGTCGCCGTTGAGGATGTCCTCGGGAAAGGGGTCGTTGTGTTTATACAGACGACCTTTACCCTCGGGTTTGCGGACTTTCGAGGGCGTGGCGAATCCCTGAAGACCGTACAGCCAGCCGTCGGGTCCCCAGTGAAAACTGTTGAGTGTTTCGTGCCGGTCGCGAATGCCCCAGCCGGTGAGCCGAACTTCAATATCTTTCTCGTCGGCCACATCGTCGTGGTTGCGGTCAGGCACGAACAGCAGGTTCGGCGGGGCACCCAGAAAAAGCCCGTCGAATCCCACCGCCATTGCCGACGGAAAC
>JBBRUB010000508.1:0-3873 GCA_038248175.1 Cytophagales bacterium
ATACACCGGCGGCTGATGCGCTGAAACCGGCCAAAGCTCTTCTTAACTCGCTGTAGGGTTCCTATTACGTACCTTCAAACGGGCATCTTTTCGTGTTCGATGGAGGTCGTTCCGGTATCGACCGAGACGATATAGGCACGACCACCTTCGCGTTCAATGGCTTCGGCTACGTCTTCGGGTTGGTTGGGTGCATACACAAACAGGCAGCCGCCCCCGCCCGATCCGTTTATCTTGCCGCCCAGCGCACCAGCCGTCAGGGCTGCATCGAGCATCCGGTCAATTTTAGGCGTCGAAATCCGCTGGGCGTCGCGCAGGTGGGCGTGATGTTCGGTTAGTAACCGACCAAAACGGGCATCATCCAACGAACCATCGGTAGCCCGGAGAAGCGTCAGGGCCTCCCGCAGCAGGTCGCGGTTGGCCATTGTGCCGCTTAGCAGGATATAGTCATCTTTTGGCAGTACGTCTTTGAATTCGGCAATAGCCGTACCGGACGTAGTATGCAGGGAGAACGACGGGTCAAGTTTTGCCAGCTGATCGATAATCCGCAACATACCGTATTTTACCCGTCCCAGAATACCGATCGTATCTTTCGGCTCCTGTGAGTCTCCCAGCACGAACGTACCAAGGGGCGGGTGGTAGGTTTCCAGCCGGATAGCGGGCTGCGACGCTAAATAGATGACCCCGCCCACAGCGGTCGAGTAGTGGTCCATCATGCCCCCCGGCTCACCAAACTCAAGCACCTCGGCTTCGTAGGCCAGTTCGGCCAGTTGGGTGGGGGCCAGTATTTGTGGATTATCGGCTAACCGGGTCAGTACATTCAGCCAGCTAATGAGCAGGGCCGACGAGCTGGACGTACCGGCATTGATAGGGATGTTTCCCCGCACCTCGCCGGCGATACCCCCGCTAAACTGAAAACCCTGACGCAGCAGTACGTTAACGGCACTACGGAAATAATCGCGGTCATGCTGGTAGGTCAGGGGTACATCGGCCAGGCTAAACTGTTCGGAGCCGTTAACGTCCGGCAGACAAAGTTGCACTGTTTGACTGATGGTGCGTTCGGCAGCAATCTGAATCCGGCAGGATATGGCTGCGGCAATGACGGGAAGTCCGAGGTAATCCTGATGTTCGCCAAATAGGCAGATACGACCGGGGGTAGAAATAGTGAGGGGTTGGTACGTCATAAAGCAGGGAAGCGCAGGTACGTCGATAATCGGGTGTTCAGGAGAGTATATCACGAACCACCTTGCCGTGTACGTCGGTCAGGCGGAAGCGTCGGCCCTGACTCTTGAACGTGAGCTGCTCATGGTCAATACCCATCAGGTGCAGCAGCGTAGCCTGAAAATCGTGGACGTGAACCGGGTTCCGGGTGATGTTGTAGCTGAAATCATCCGTTTCTCCGTAGGTGATCCCCGCTTTCACCCCCGCCCCCGCCATCCACATCGTAAAGCAGCGCGGGTGGTGGTCGCGTCCGTAGTTGTCTTTGGTTAGTTTGCCCTGCGAATACACTGTCCGGCCAAATTCACCGCCCCAGATCACCAGCGTATCGTCCAGCATCCCCCGCCGTTTCAGGTCTGTAACTAAGGCTGCCGTGGCCTGATCCACGTTTTTACACTGATTTTTGATGCCTCCCGGCAACCCACCGTGCTGATCCCAGCCCTGGTGGTACAACTGCACAAACTTCACGTCTTTCTCCAGCAGCTTGCGGGCCAGCAGACAGTTGGCCGCGTAGGTGCCGGGGTCGCGGCTGTCGGGACCGTAGAGATCGAATACTTCGTCGGGTTCGCCCGCTACGCTCATCACGTCCGGCACGGAGGTCTGCATCCGGTACGCCATTTCGTACTGCGCCATGCGGTTGTCTATTTCGGGATCGCCAAAGCCGCTTTGCTGCATGTCGTTGAGTTGCTTCAGGTACGTCAGCATTTCCTGACGGTCGGTGCCGTCGTAGCCTTCGGGATTGTTGAGAAACAGCACCGGGTCTTTGCCCGACCGGAACTGAACGCCCTCGTAACGGGTGGGCAGGAAACCACTACCCCACAACCGGGAGTACAGCGGCTGGCCGTTGCCGTTTTTAGAAATCATGGAGATGAACGTGGGCAGATTTTCATTGCTGGAACCCAGGCCATAACTCACCCACGAGCCAATGGACGGGCGGCCCGGCAGCTGATTGCCGGTCTGAAAAAACGTAATGGCCGGGTCATGATTGATCTGCTCGGTATAAAGCGATTTGATGATGCACAGATCGTCCACCACCCCCGCCGTGTAGGGCAGCAGTTCGCTCACCCACGTATTGGATTTACCGTGCTGACTAAAATTATAGACCGAAGGCGCAATGGGCAGGCTGCTCTGGTTGGCACTCATGCCCGTAAGTCGCTGCCCTTTTCTGACCGAATCGGGCAGGGACTGGCCAAACATGGCGGCCAGCTTAGGTTTGTAATCAAAGGTTTCGAACTGCGAGGGACCGCCACTCATGAACATATACACCACCCGTTTGGCTTTGGGCGCAAAGTGGGGCAACGCTTTCAAAATGGCGTCCTGTGTAGCTTCAGTGAGTTCGTTAGGTGCTTTATCTATGCCCGCCAACAACCGCTGTCCGCCCCACAGCGAGCCAACGGCCAGCGCACCCAAACCCAGCGTAGTTTTGGTCAGGAACCGTCGGCGATCCAGTTTTTCGTTGAGCTTAGTAAACTCCGGTGTATGGATTCGGAACTCGTCATCGTGATGATGGTGTGACATGGCGTTTATCGTTTGGTAAGCGTGGCGTCGGAGTTCATAATCGTACTGGCCACTACCGCGTTGGCTGCTACCTGAGCGGCATTCAGCGCGGGGTCTATCCGGTACTGTCCGGCCCGCAGCCAGCCGGTTGCTTTACCGGGCGTTTTGCTGAACCGGGCAAGCTGGGCAACCTGTAGCTTCGCCAGCAGGACCACCTCCGGGCGGGTGGGCCGACGACCCGTCAGTTTGCGGTAGGCCAGCGTAATAGCCTGTTTTTCGTCGCTCTGCCGGGTCATCTGTTCGCCCAGTACGTTGGCGGCTTCCACAAAGGTGGGGTCGTTGAGCGTAACGAGAGCCTGCAAGGGGGTATTGGTCTTCTGCCGCCGAACCGTACAGAAACTCCGCGATGGGGCGTCGAACGTACCGAGTGTAGGGTTCGGCACGGAGCGTTTTACCAGCACATACACGCTTCGTTTATAGACGATGGCCCCGCTGTCTGGTTCGTACGTGGCGGAGTTGATGCGCCACAGGCCTTCGGGCTGATAAGGTTTGATACTGCGCCCACCTACCTCGTAATTCATCAGTCCACTGGCCGCCAGCGCATTGTCGCGCATCATTTCTGCCGACAATCGGCGGGCGGGGCCACGGGCCAGCAACCGGTTTTGCGGGTCTTTATCGAGCAGGTCGCGGCTGGCGCGGGAGTCCTGCCGATAGGTGGCCGACATGACCATCAGTTTTGTTAATTGCTTCACATTCCAGCCCTGCGACTGGAACGTAATGGCCAGATAATCGAGGAGTTTGGGGTGCGAGGGCAGTTCGCCCTGGTTGCCGAAGTCTTCGGTTGTTTTCACGATGCCAGTGCCAAAAAACAACTGCCAGTAGCGGTTTACGGCCACCCGTGCCGTGAGGGGATTATCCTTATCGGTGAGCCATTGCGCCAGCCCGTAGCGATTTTTGGGCAGGTTTTCAGCAAAGGCAAAAATAGCTTCCGGCATATTGGGATACACTTTTTCGCCCGGCGCGTCATAGACCCCCCGCTTCAGCAGGTAGGTTTGTTTGGGCGTGGCCGACTCCTGCATCACCATCAGTTCCTGTACCTTATCCGTACTATCGGCCAGTATCTGGCGACTCTGCATCAGAGCTTTCCGGGCCAGCAATGTA
>JBBRUB010000509.1:0-3867 GCA_038248175.1 Cytophagales bacterium
AACGATGGGTTATCGGTGCTGGTGGCTACGACACAGCAGGTGTTCAACGAGTTTGGGGCTGGCCAGCCCGACCCAACGGCCATCCGTGATGCGGTGCGCTATTTTTACCGGCAACAGCCCGATGCGATGCGGTATCTGCTTTTATTTGGTGATGCGATTTACGATTACCGCAATATAAACAGAGGAGCCAGCCCGGCGCAACTGGCCAATATGGTGCCGGTGTATGAGAGTCGGCAGTCGCTGCATCCGGTGCTGAGTTACTCGTCCGACGACTATTTCGGGTTTATGGACGAAACCGCTGGTCAGTGGCCCGAAGATTACGAACCTGGTGCGGGCATCAGCAATCGGGGCGACGCGCTGCTTCGGGTAGGTGTGGGCCGATTGCCGGTCAAGTCAACGTCCGAAGCGCAGACGGTAGTTGATAAACTGATTCGGTACGCAACGGATCGCTCGCTCACGGGCGACTGGCAAACACGGGTTATGCTCATTGGCGACGATGGCGATTTCAATATTCACCAGCGCGACGCCGACCAACTGGCCGAACAGATTGAAACCGTCGCGCCCGCCTATCGGCCCGAACGCATTTTGCTGGATAACTTTCCGCAGCAGATTTCAACCACCGGCACGGTTAAGTTGCCCGCTGTGAACCAACTCGTCAGTCGCGCCATGACCGACGGGCGGCTCATTATCAACTATAGCGGTCACGGCGGTACGCTCACCCTGGCCGATGAGCAGATCGTAACCCTATCCGATATTCTGTCGTGGCGCAATCGCCGTTTGCCGCTCATTATAACGGCCACCTGCCAGTTTGGCCGTTACGATGACCCCGCCGAGCAGTCGGGTGCGGAGTTGGCCTTGCTGAGCCGGACGGGTGGGGCTGTGGGGCTGCTTACAACCACCCGGCCCGTGTATGCCAACACCAATCTGCTGCTAAACGAAGCGTTTTACGGATCAGTTTTCAGGCCCATCAACGGACAGATGCCGCGTTTGGGCGACGTAATGCGGGATACCAAAAACAATAGCCTGAGCGGCTCCGTAAACCGAAACTTCACCCTCCTCGGCGACCCGTCTATGCGCTTAGCCTATCCGCAGGCGCAAATTGTGCTAACCGCTGTCAATGGCCGTGAGCTAACCGCCAACCGCACCGACACCCTCCGCGCCGGGCAGACAATAGAACTAACCGGCGACATCCGACAAAACGGGCAACGGCTCACTGACTTTACCGGTACGGCCCGGCTCACGCTCTTCGACAAAGCCGCAACGCAGACGACGCTGGGGCAGAAAGGCAATGAAAAAATGACGTATCAGACCTTTACCAACACTATTTTCTCGGGGCATGTACCCGTGCAGCAGGGCCGGTTTACGATGCGATTTATTATGCCCCGTGGTATCGATTACGCCGTTGGCCCCGCCAAACTCTATGCCTACGCCATCCGCAGCGACAGCCTGGCCGATGCCGCTGGTAGCTCCGAGCAGTTGCGGGTAGGCGGCAGTGTCATTACTGATAGCGTAGATACCGAGCCGCCCGTATTGAGCATGTCGGTGGTGAGCGGGCAGCAAACGGGCGAAGTCTGGCGGGTGGTGGGGCCGGACGTAACGGTACGCATTAACCTGTCCGACAATCGGGGTATTAACGTAGCGCGGTCAGGGCTGGGGCATGAACTAACGGCACAATTAACCAATCAGCTACCTGTTGTTCTGAATGACGAATACGTAGCAAAGGGCCCTAACGGGCGGCAGGGTGAGGTCATACATACCTTTCAGGGGCTGTTGCCGGGGATTTATACGCTCCGGGCCAAAGCCTGGGACATTAACAATAATTCAACCGAGGGTGCGTTGAATTTAGTGGTTTCTGAACGACCGGGGCTAACACTCCGGGCGGTGCGGGTCAGCCCAAACCCGGTGTCGGAGCAGGCCGTTTTCCTGGCTGAACACGACCGGACGGGCGAACCCCTCGACTGGACACTGACTGTCATTGACCTGAACGGACACCAGCAGTACCAACAAACCGGGCAATGTACCAACTGCCCCGGCACAGTAGAAGTAGGTGTCTGGCCGGGTCAAAGCAGCCTGACAAACGCATTACCAAACGGGCTGTATGTGGTTCGGCTTCAGATGCGGGCCGCTACCGATCAGACCACCGCAACGGGTAGTAGTCGGGTTGTTCTGAGCAAATGATTGGTCTGGTTGTTGCAGACCCTTTTTCTATATCCAACGAATCCTCGTAATTTTGACCGCGCAGCACGGCCACATACCCCAGCCGTTGCTGTAGCAGACCAACCATCATAGCATGAAGCTCAATTTTTCGCGCGTAGTACTCGGCGTTTGCAGTGTTACCCTTTTTGACGGTTCGGCGCATAGTCAACCGACAACCCCCACGCTCAATGGTCAGCGGCTCCAGACGCCTACCTCCTCCGTACCTTTCCTGAACTTCACGCCCGACGCCCGGTCGGGTGCGCTGGGCGATGCGGGTGTGGCCCTCGGCGATGCCGACGCTACGGCTATTTTCTGGAATCCAGCCAAACTGCTCTTCGCCAAGCAGGATAAAGGAGCTGTTGTTTCTTACACGCCCTGGCTGCGCGATCTCATTGGCGATATGTATTACACCAACCTGAGTGGCTACTCTAAAGTCGGCAAAAACTCGGTCATCGGTGCGTCACTCTTATATTTCGACCTCGGTACGGTCGATTTCACGACGGCACAGGGCGTAGCCGCCGGTACGTTCAACTCCCGCGAATATGCTGCTACGGTATCGTTTGGGCAGCGTTTGTCCGAAAACCTGTCGCTGGCGGTTAACCTCAAGTACCTGAACTCCAACCTGGCCGCCGGATCGAGTGTACAGGGTCTGAAACCCGGTGCCACCGCAGCCGCCGATATTGGCATCTATTACCAGAACGAAACCCGCGACCCATCAACGGGGCAGGGACTGGGCTGGGCCTTTGGCGGTATGATTTCTAACCTCGGCGGGCGGCTCAACTATGGCGGACAGCAGCGGTATTTCATTCCAACTAACCTGCGCGTTGGTACGGCCATTACGTACCACACCGATCAGTACAACAAGTTCAATTTCCTGCTCGACTTCAACAAGCTGATGGTCCCCACGCCCAATGTGGTGAACGGGGTGAATTTGAACGCGGACAAAAACTATTTCTCGTCGGTGTTTGGGTCATTTGCCGACGCGCCGGGCGGGTTCGGCGAAGAACTAAAAGAAATCACGCTCTCGACTGGCCTTGAATACTGGTACAACCAGCAGTTTGCGGTCCGGGCGGGCTACTTTGGCGAGTCGAACGACAAGGGCGGGCGCAAGTACATCACGACCGGATTGGGTTTGCGGTTGCAGGATCGCTTCGGCGTCGATTTCTCGTATGTAGTACCCGTTAGCCAGCAGGTTAGCCCCCTTTCCAATACATTCCGTATCTCCTTGCTGTTCAACTTCAACAGTACCAACAGCGCATTCAGCGAGGAATAAATTTAAAGAGTGAAAGAGCGGCTGACGCAAGCAATTCCCGCGTCAACCGCTCTTTATCTCTTTTGCTCCGCTTCAGCGACCCGATTCGCTCTTTAATTATGCTCGACAGAACCCAGACACCGGCCTTTCAGGCCATTCAGGAAGTAAAATTACCCACGCCCAGTACCCACACGCTAACCAACGGTATTCCACTACACCTCATCAGCGTAGATCACCAGCCCGTTTTGCGCCTTGAGTGCATTTTTGATGCCGGAACCTGGCACGAGCAAACACCGTCGTCGGGATTCTTTGCGGTGAAAATGCTGGCCGAGGGATTGCCCAATCGCACGTCAGCGCAGATCAGCGAGTATTTCGACAGTTTTGGCGCGTTTCTCGAACTGAACAGCGGACCTGATCGC
>JBBRUB010000510.1:0-3863 GCA_038248175.1 Cytophagales bacterium
CAGCGACGCCACCAGGCCCAAAATGACCGGGTATTTGCCCAATCGCGATAATGAACCGATAGGATTGGCCCGTTTCCAGTCAAATTTGCGTCGGTTTTCGGGAGCCAGCGATTCGGGCAGGATAAAGTATCCGTAGAGAAAGTTGACAAACGTAAACCCTGCTGCCACAAAAAACGGCGTTCTGGCCCCGTACTGCGCCAGCATACCGCCGATGGCCGGGCCAAGAATAAAGCCCACCCCAAACGCAGCCCCAATAATGCCGAAGTTCTGCGCCCGTTTCTCAGGGGTGCTGATGTCGGCAATATATGCACTGGCCGTGGTGAAACTCGCGCCCGTTATGCCCGCCAAAATCCGCCCCAGAAACAGCCATTCGATCGTGGGCGAAAAACCCGTTAGTATATAATCCAGCCCGAAGCCGAACAGCGAGAACAACAGCACGGGCCGACGGCCATACTGGTCGCTCAGTGCGCCCAGTACCGGTGCGAACATAAACTGCATAATGGCATAGGCAAACGTAAGCCAACCGCCGTAACTCGCTGCCTGACTGAGGTTTCCGTCGATCAGTTGCTCAATCAGTTTGGGAACGACCGGGATAATCAGCCCCAGTCCCATCACGTCGATGAGCAGCGTAATAAAGATGAAAATGAGGGCTGGGGCACCCTTGCCGGAGCCGCGTTGGGCAGGTGTAGAAGCGTCAGTCATAGTTGGCGGGGTATTCTGGTGGGGAGACAATTCGACGGCCACATCCGGGATATGTTCTCAAATGCTTTGCACATTACACGGCACAGCACATAAAAAAGGCATCCCGCCAGTGGCGGGATGCCTGATTATCAGGAGCCTCCTATAGGACTTGAACCTACGACCCCTTCATTACGAATGAAGTGCTCTACCAACTGAGCTAAGGAGGCTTATTACGTAAACCGGGTGCAAATATAAGGCCAATCTCAAAGTTAACACAAGAGCAAGGGCGTTTTTTTGGTAAATTTGCACTATGATTTCCATTACCAACCTGACGTATTACCTCGGGAGCCGCGCGCTGTACGATACCGCATCACTGCATATCAAACCCGGCCAGAAAATTGGCCTCATTGGCCTGAACGGTACCGGCAAATCGACGCTTCTCCGCATCATCAACGGCGACTATCAGGCCGACGGTGGTACCATCTCCAAAGCGGGCGATGTTACGCTCGGCTTTCTCAACCAGGACCTGCTCTCTTACCAGACCGACGACTCGATTCTGAGCGTAGCCATGCAGGCGTTTGCCCGGCAAAACGAACTTCAGGTGCAGATTGACGAACTCCTGCACGAAATGGAAACCAACTACCGCGATGAACTTGTGGACCAGTTGGGCAAGGTGCAGGAAGAGTTCGACGCACTGGATGGCTATACGGTTCAGGCGCGGGCCGAAGAAATTCTGGAAGGGCTTGGCTTCACCACCAATGATTTGCAAAAGCCCCTCCGCACGTTCTCCGGCGGCTGGCGAATGCGTGTGATGCTGGCCAAACTGCTGCTTCAGAAGCCATCGTTACTAATGCTCGATGAGCCGACCAACCACCTTGACCTACCGTCTATTCAGTGGGTCGAGAAATATATTCAGACCTACGAAGGGGCCGTAATTGTTGTTTCGCACGACCGCGAATTTCTGGATAACGTCATTGACGTGACGGTGGAAGTGGCCAACGCCAAACTGAACTACTTCGCCGGGAATTACTCGTTCTATATCGAGGAAAAAGCCCTGCGCAACGAGGTTCAGAAAGGTGCGTACGAAAACCAACAGGCCAAAATCCGGCAGACCGAGCGGTTTATCGAACGCTTCAAAGCCAAAGCCAGTAAAGCTAAACAGGCGCAGAGCCGCGTGAAGCAACTGGAGCGTATGGACCTCGTCGATGCCGTGATTGACGCATCGGCGCGGGTGAATTTCAAGTTCCAGTTCTCCACCCAGCCGGGCCGCCATATTCTACATCTGGACGACGTATCGAAAGCCTACGGACACAAGCGTATCCTGACCAATGCCGACGTCCGGCTGGAGCGGGGCGATAAGGTCGCGCTGATTGGCGCCAACGGTAAGGGCAAGTCAACGCTGTTACGGATTATTTCGGGGTCGGAGCCGGTCAGTGAGGGCAAACGCGAACTGGGTCATAATGTGTCGTTCAGCTTTTTTGCGCAGCACCAGTTAGAGTCGCTGAACGTGAACGACAACATGCTGGAGGAGTTGAAATCAGCCAACCCGAGCAAAGGCGAAGGTGAGTTGAGGGGCGTGTTGGGCTGCTTCCTGTTTTCGGGCGATGAGGTATTCAAGAAAATCAAGGTGCTGTCGGGGGGCGAAAAATCGCGGGTGGCGTTGGCGAAGGTGTTGCTCTCGCAGGCTAACTTCCTGCTGCTCGATGAGCCGACGAACCACCTCGACATGCAGTCGGTCAATATCCTGATTCAGGCGCTGGAGCAGTATGAGGGTACCTACGTGGTAGTATCGCACGACCGGTATTTCGTTTCGCAGATTGCCAATAAAATCTGGTACATCGAAGACGAGCAAATCAAGGAATACCCCGGCACTTACGACGAATACGAATGGTGGATGGAAGAGCGCAGGGCAGAGGGTACAGCTACTGGGGGTAAAAGCCAGGCCAGTAATGGAAACGGTGCCGCCCCTAAATCCCTCGCCCCCAGCCCCCAGCCCAAAACCAGCAGTGACGATGAACGCAGAGAATGGCAGCGGACGCTGAAGAAACTGACGCAGCAGGCCGAAGAATCCGAATCGAAAATCAGCCAGCTGGAGCAGCGTAAAACCCGGCTCGAAGCCGACCTCGCCGACCCCGCCACCTACGGCGACGATAAGCTGATGCAGGCCAAAAATGACGAATACCGGCGCGTAACAAAGCAAATCAGCGAACTTCAGGACGAGTGGGAAACCGCCATGCTCGAAGCGGAGGAAGTAGAAAAGCGGTTGGTATAGAGCGTTTCTGTCATGCTAACACAAACGCTCTTATATGTTATTTTCGAACCATTTATCGCAGATGAAAAAACTGTTCATAGCTTTTCTGCTGATTGGGACTGCCCACGCCCAGACCATCCCGACGGTTGACCATATCTACGATCCGCAGGTCTATACGGCCCTGCTGTTTCCGCAGGTGGCCCCGGTTGCCACGAACAGCCCGATGCCGGAGCCAGCCCCCCCGGCGGCTACGCTGAACCCACCCGTTATCTCGCTCGATGAACCGGCCTTTCTACAACTGGAATTTGACGACCTCACAGCCAACTACCGCTCGTTTCGCGCCAAACTCATTCACTGCAACGCCAACTGGCAGAAGTCCATCCTGAACGAGATTGAATACACCTACGAATACAACGACAATCCGATCACCGATTACGCCGTCTCGATCAATACCAAAGTCCCGTACTACCATTATCGCTTTGCAGTACCGCGCGTGAAACTGCCCGGCAATTACCTGCTCGTGGTCTATGACGAACGCAATCGAAAAAACATCATCCTGACGCGCCGGTTCAGCACCTACCAGAACCGGATTACCGTTGGGGCGGGCGTTACGTTTTCGGTCGATCCGGCGCGGCAGTTTATCGACCAGCAGATTAACCTCACCATCGACTACAAAGGGTATCAGGTCATTTCCCCGCAAGATGATTTTAAGGTGGTTATCCGTCAGAATTTGCGCGACGACCGGACCATCGGCGGGTTGCGGCCTACCAACCTGCGGGTGTTTGAGCAACAACTCGACTACAACGTGGCCGACCTCAGCAATACCACACCCGGTGGTAACGAATTCCGTTTTTTCGACACACGAACCGTCCTGAGCCGTGGTAACTTCATTGACCACATCGACCGCCCCGCTGACCGCAACATTGCCTAC
>JBBRUB010000511.1:0-3862 GCA_038248175.1 Cytophagales bacterium
AACCCCTGAAGGGGAACAGAGACTATGAAACGCAGAGACACCCTCAAAGCTATTTCGCTCACCGGTTTTGGCCTGGCCGTTACGCCCGTCGAAGCCGCCGTACCTGCTCCACCAACTCCCAAACCGCTGAAAGTTCCGGGTGGGCGGCAGAAGTTTGAAGCCGAGCGCGACGCAAAACTCATGAGCGAGACATTTTTCACGCCCCACGAGTTGCAGACCGTTACGGTCCTGTCGGATATTATCATTCCTGCCGATGCCAAATCGGGAAGTGCGTCGCAGGCGGGCGTTCCGGCTTTTATCGAGTTTATGATGAAAGACCAGCCCAATAACCAAACACCCATGCGGGGCGGCATCCGCTGGCTCGACAATACCAGCAAACGCCTGTTTGGCAACGACTTCGTGGCCTGTACCAAAACGCAGCAGATCCAACTCGTAGATCAGATTGCCTACCCCAAACTGGCCAAACCTGACATGACGCAGGGTGCTTCGTTTTTCTCGATGATGCGCAACCTGACTGCCAGCGGGTTCTATACCAGCAAAATGGGCATCGAAGACATTGGCTATGTTGGCAACGTACCTAACCAGTGGAACGGCGTACCCGACGATGTGCTGAGGCAGTACGGTCTGGCCTACGAAGAGCGCGAAATTGCCGGGTACGAATAGGCATTACCCGTAGCAATGAGAAAAATAAAAGCGGCCCCGTTGATAAGACGGGGCCGCTTTTTGTATCGTAAGGTGTTGATACTACTTCTCAACCCGTATTGGGCGCAGCTTGCCGAAGCGTTGCTGAAGCAGGTAGTAGCCGCCGAAGAGCAATCCGCTGAAAAACAGATCGCCTGCCAGGCCGTTCAGGAAGAACGACGTACCATTGTAAAAAGCCAGTCCCGACACGTAGCAGCCCAGCAGCCCGGCTCCGGTTTGCGGGTAAAAGCTGCTACCGTACCAAACGGCGAAGTTGGTAATCAGGAAAAACAGCATAGAAGACGTAACGGACGCAGCCGCAATCTTACCGACGCTGGGTTTGCGGAGCATGTACAGGCCAAGTAACCAGATTAGGCCGAAGCTAAAGTAAACCGCACCCATGCTGCCATGAAAGCCGATGAGAGCGTCGCTCAGAAACATGGCCAGCAGGGGAATAGCCAGACCGAGCCATTTTCGCTCAAACGTGGCCGCGCCAAACAGAGCCAGAGCCGCAATGGGTGTGAAGTTAGGCCAGTGCGGTACCAGCCGAAACAGGGCCGTGGCTAAAACAATGGTCGTCAGCGTAATCAGGCGAATTTGCAGCAGTTTCATATTATCGGTTAATGTATTGTATCGTATAGGTAATGCCAAATTGATCGGAGCGGTTCACGGTCAGTTTCGTAACGGCCCCGTAGTCGAGATTTAGCCGGTAGGCGTTTTGCAAAGATAAATCCAGAAACAGACACAGCAAAGCCCGGATAACGCCCCCGTGTGCCACAACCAGCACTGGATGGCTGTCCGGCATGTTGCACAAGGGTAATATCTGCTCCCGCCAGAACGCTCCGACCCGGTTAAAAACGGCAGAAAAGTTTTCGCCATTAGGTGTAGAAACGTTTACGAAATCGGCCATCCAGTGGTCCAGGGCTGCATGCTCAATGCAGGCCCAGGGTATCATCTCCCAGTCGCCGAAGGCAAATTCTTTCAGCCGGTCGTCAAACTGAACTATATGTGGGTGCGCATCCACCAACGCCGTTTGCCCCGGCGCGGTCTCGATTTGACTCCCCCCGCTCAGGCCCAAAGCCAGATCATCGGCTAAGCGACGGCAGCGGGTCAGGGGGGAAGAGAAAATGGCCGATACGTCGTTGGGCAGGTGCGTTTGCAGCCGGTCGCGCTGTTCAGGGTAGGTATCGGCCAGTGCTACATCGGTTTGTCCGTAGGCTACGCTGCGCCCCACGGCCACTTCGGTATGTCGAATTAGATAGATATCCATAGGAGAGAAACGAATGATAGATAAACCACCACTTCGGTGAGTTGTTGCACTGCGCCGAGGCAGTCGCCGGTGTAGCCGCCGAGCCATTTGTCGAAGAAGCGAATTAGCCGCCAGCGAACCAGAGCCAGCGGAATCAGGAACAGCAGATAAATCCAAAGGCCTGTGTAGGCCACCAGAGCCAGCAGTGGGGCTAGCCCAAACAGGGCGGCAATAGTCAACTGGCCCGGCGTGATGCCCTGTGCAATGGGTTTGGCTTTACTGTCCTGATCCTCGCGGGCGTAGGGGAGGGCGCGGATGACGGTGGCGGCTGTCAGGCGACTCAGGCTGTGGGCCGCTACGTATTTCAGGGCCACCGCCCAGCCAAACGCTTCGACGGTGAGCATGGCCTGGAGGGCAAAAAACTTAACCGCCAGCAACAGCCCGAGTCCAATAGTACCGTACGTGCCGAGCCGACTATCTTTCATGATCGTCAGGATCTGCGTCTTGTTCCACCCACCCCCGAAGCCATCGCAGACATCGGCAAAACCATCTTCGTGAAACGCGCCCGTTGCCCAGACTGTAGCAATCATGCTGAACAGAATGGGCAAATACTGGGGTGGAAACAGCATTGTGCCAAGCCAGTAAACGCCCACGCCAATGCCCCCCACTATCCAGCCGATAAGCGGAAAGAACATCGTGGCCCGGTTCAGCGCGTCTGCCGAATGGTCGATGGATTTCGGCACCGGAATCCGGGTGTAAAACATCAGGGCGGTATAGAAAATGCGCATATTTCTCGTTCGTTCAAGCTAAAGAATCCATACTGGCCATCTCGTTTAGCATATTCACCGCAGCCTGTACAAGCGGGTAGGCAAGGGCGCAGCCGGTACCTTCGCCCAGTCGCAGGCCGAGGTTCAGCAGCGGCTTGGCGTTCAGAAACTCCATCATCAGCCGGTGGCCCGCTTCGTCGGACTGGTGGCAGAAGATGCAGTTGTCCAGCACGGCGGGGTTCATAGCCCGGGCTGCTAACAGGGCTGCGGTGGCAATAAATCCATCCACCAAAATAATCATTCCGTTCTCATACGCCTGAATCATACCGCCCGCAATGGCCGCAATCTCCAGCCCGCCCACATCGGCAAGAATAGCGAGCGGATTGGTAAGACCGGGGGCGCGGTTGGCTACAGTTTGCAGAATGGCAAGTTTACGAGACAGGCCAGCATCGTCAACACCCGTGCCGCGACCCACGCATTGGGAGAGGGGCAGACCCGTGAAGCGGTGCATGAGCAATGAAGCCGACGAGGTGTTGCCGATGCCCATTTCGCCGAAGCCCACGATGTTGCAGTTTTGGTATCTAACACCGTTAATCAGCGTTTTTCCGGCATCCAGAGCCGATTCGCATTCGTCAATGGTCATCGCTGGTTCGTAGCGCATGTTGCGCGTACCGGGCCGGATTTTGAGTTTTACGAGTTGCTCGGTACCCGCATCGAAAAGACCGTTTACGCCCACATCGCAGACGAGGAGTTGTAAATTATTCTGTCGGCAGAAGACGTTGATGGCCGCGCCCCCGGCCATGAAATTATGCACCATGCCATACGTAACGCTGGCGGGATACGCGCTTACGCCCTCGGCGGTAAGGCCATGATCGGCGGCAAATACGAGCAGGTACGGGTTTTGCAGAGTGGGGGTTTCGGTTTGCTGGATGCGGGCAATCTGGAGAGCGAGGGCCTCAAGCTGACCGAGTGCGCCGAGGGGTTTGGTTTTGTTGTCGATCCGTTGCCGGATGCGGGTGTCGAGGTTCATGGCGCAAAAGTCGGAATGAATGGTACGCGGATGACGCGGATGGGGTGGATTTTTTGTCCTCCCGACCGGTCCGGCGGTGCGGGAGGAGGGATCTTATACATTATCAACATTCATTTTGGCCTGAGCGCGCGATCC
>JBBRUB010000512.1:0-3860 GCA_038248175.1 Cytophagales bacterium
GCATAGGGATGTGCCTCATAGACCATCCGACCGAAGTAGTTGTTGATGACCTGGCGTGGGCTTTCCTTTTGCTGGGTCAGTTGCAGCAGTGTCCGGGTTTTGTATTTGTCGAATTCAGTTTGGTCGAAGGTCGGTTTGGTCAGCACGTTCTGGATAATATCGAACAGCAAATCCTGATCTTTCACCGCAAATGACGCCGTCAATCTGGCCACGTCTTTTCCGGAAAAGGTATTCAGTTGCGCCCCGACAAACTCAGTTTTCTGGTCAATTTCGGCTTTGGTGTATTTCTCGCTACCAAATACCAGTGCGTCGGCGGTCATGCTGGCCAGGCCGTAGCGGTTGCCATCCTGCACGGCCCCGGCGTTGAACACCACCGACACGTTGATGAGCGGCACCTCGTGCTGTTCCATCAAATAGACCGTCAGGCCGTTCTTGAGCGTAAATTTCTGGTATTGCGGCAGTTTGAACGTCTGCGCAGTGGCTGCTTCGGCAAGGAGCAGGAGGGTTATCAGGAGGTATTTCATCGTGTGTTTTATGAAGTAGGTTGGATCGCATCGGCGCACCGACTCCTGTCCAACCTACATTTTTGGTTCCGGCAACAAATACCCCACCGTGCGGTTTCGTTGGGTAAGGTAGGTTTTGGCGACGCGCTGAATGTCGGCTTTGGTCACATTTTCGTACAGGGCCGGGGCTTCGTAGAGTCTTTTGTAATCGCCGAAGAACAGTTCGTAGGTGCCGAGGGAATTGGCTTTACCATTGATGCTTTCCATGGTCCGGTAAAACTCCATCAGCTTCTGATTCTTCAGCTTTTGCAACTCGGTATCTGTTACGCCCTCGCTTATAACCTTGTCAATCTGGCTCTCAATGGCCTTCTCCAGCCGCTCTGCCGACACGCCTTTGGCTGCAATGGCATACACGCTGAACAGCTCCGGGTCGAACGATTCACCAAAGTTGGTAAACACCCGCGACGCAATGGTTGAGTCCAGTACCAGCAATTTGGTCAGGCGCGACGAGTTGCCCGAACTCAGGATACCACTTAGCAAATCGAGGGCGTAGTAGTCGGGGTGGCGCGTGGCGGGGGTGTGCCAGGCCAGCAGAATATTGGGCGTCGCAATGTCTTTGTAGGTCGTTACGCGCCGTTCGCCGTTTTGGGGTGGTTCTACCGTCCGCAGGCTATCGGGTAGTTTCTGGGCCGGAATGGGTTCGATGTACTGCTCCGCGAGTTTTTTCACCTCTGCTACCGTTACATCGCCCACAATCACAGCCACAGCATTATTAGGCGAATAGTACGTCTTGAAGTATTTCTCCAAATCGGCCTGCGTCCATTTTTTGATGTCGGACTCAAAGCCAATGACCGGAAACATATACGGGTGTTCGGTAAACGCCGTGGCCTGTACGAGTTCGCTAATGACCTGATAGTTGCTGTTTTCCAAGCCCGTACTACGCTCCGACAGGACCACGCCCCGTTCGCTCTGCACCATACTGGAGTCGATGGCCAAATCGCGGATACGATCGGATTCGAGGTCGAAAATGGTTTCCAGCGCACCGCTCTGAAACCAATTGGTATAGGCCGTAATATTCTGCGAGGTGTAGGCATTATTGGAGCCGCCGTTGGCTTCCATAACCCGGTCAAACTGCTTGGGGCCGTATTTTTTGGCTCCGTTGAACATCATATGCTCGAAGAAGTGCGACAGCCCCGTAATGCCATGCACCTCGTTGCGCGAGCCGACTTTCCAGAACGTGTAAAAATTGGCGTTGGGGATGGAGTGGTCTTCGAGAACCAGAAACTTCATGCCATTTTTGAGCGTAAACGTCTTTACGTCTTCCGGCTTTGGCTTGTTTTGGGCCATGCCAACGCCCGCCAGCAGCAGCAATCCGGCGAGCAACCCGATTTGTTTGTTCATATAGCTTTTCCGATTGGGAGGCAAGATAAGATAGTTAGCTTAATCAAAAGCATAGCTCGTACCTATCATCGGACTGATACCCTTTATTTGTGGTTGTAATTGCCTGACCAATAACTCCCACTAAAAATCCCCGTCAATTCGATTGACGGGGATTTTGCTTATTTTACCGCCATGAGCCAACCTGCCCGCCCCGTCAGTTTCTCCCGCACTACCATCACCGAACTCATGATTCCGGCCTACGCCAATTTTGGCGGCAAAATTCACGGCGGTATTTTGTTATCATTGATGGACAAAGTGGCCTACGCCTGTGCCGCCAAACACGCTGGTAATTACTGCGTTACGGTGTCGGTAGATGGCGTGAATTTTCGGCAACCCGTTGAGGTCGGCGAGTTGGTGAGCCTGATGGCTTCGGTCAATTACGTGGGTCGAACGTCGCTGGTAGTTGGGATTAAGGTCATCGCCGAAAACGTCAGAACGGCCAGCGTTAAGCACACCAACACCAGCTATTTTACGATGGTTGCTAAAGACGATGACGGTGCGCTGACCGAAGTACCACCGCTGCTGCTCGAGACCACCGACGATGCCCGCCGTTTTCTGGAAGCCATGAAACGTAAGGAACTCCGGGCCAGCTATAGCGAGCACTTCGACAACGCCCGAACCCGGATGCTACTCGCCGAAAACTTAGAAAAATTAACCGGTGAGCGAGTGGTGCTGGGCGAAGGGTTAAGTCCAGGGCTTTCCCATAACGATGGCTGAGTCACTCTGAGCGGAGTCGAAGTAACGGCTCAACCATCGTTATGGGAAAGCCCTAAGTCCTAAAATTCCACAATAAGTATCTTTCCCGTATGAATCAATCTCTATGGTCCCTCAGCGGCCAGCGCGCGCTCGTGACGGGCGGCACCAAAGGCATTGGCGAGGCCATTGTCCGGCAATTTCTCGACCTCGGCGCGGCTGTGTTTATCGTAGCCCGCGATAATGATCTCCTGCAACAACAACTTGCTTACTACCGGCAGCAGGGCCACATCGTAGAAGGGCTTGCCGCCAACGTAGGCGAACCGGGCGCGGCCACGAACATCATCGACGCCGTACAATCCGTCTGGACCGGGCTGGATATTCTGGTCAACAACGCTGGTACCAACATCCGCAAACCCACCGCCAACTATACCCCCGCCGATTATGACCATATCCTGAACACCAACCTACGCTCTGCCTACGAACTGAGTCAGGCGGCTTATCCGTTACTGAAAGCGTCGGAACATATCGGCAAAATCGTGATGGTATCGTCGGTATCGGGGCTAACGCATACCAGCAGCGGGTCGTTGTACGGCATGACTAAAGCCGCCATGCTGCAACTGACGCGTAACCTCGCCGTAGAGTGGGCCAATGACGGTATCCGGGTCAACGCCGTGGCTCCGTGGTACATCAAAACACCCTTAGCCAGTCCCGTATTGAATAACCCTGAAAAACTGAACGGTATCCTGAGCCGGACGCCCATGCAGCGCGTTGGCGAACCCGTCGAAGTAGCATCGGTGGTATCGTTTCTGTGCATGGCTGCGTCGGGCTACGTAACGGGGCAGACGATTTCGGTGGATGGCGGTTTGCTGGCGTGGGGGTTCTGACAGAATTTATTTGGGGTGTACATCAATATGTCCGTTAAACAAAACGTTGCATCCGTGTACCTACACGCAAACTAACCAATGGATAATCAACCCACTACCGACCAAATGAAGCGCGGAGAGTTCATTCGCAGTCTGGGCCTGAGCAGTGCCGCCCTGATGGCCTTCTACTGCATGGGAACGCTCACGTCCTGCTCCAGTGACGATCCTGCCCCCACTACTGGTGCTGGTGGCACAACACCGCCAACCACGTCGAGCGGACTGACCGGCAACGCCGAAACCAGTAAAGGAGCCATCAATTTTACGCTGGATTTGACCAGTAATGACTTCAAAACCCTAA
>JBBRUB010000513.1:0-3850 GCA_038248175.1 Cytophagales bacterium
CAGCTGGCGCGTTCGTCCTCGTTAATGCGCAGTTTGCCGGTGATGGGCATGATAGAAAACTGGCCATAGTCGTTCATCCAGGGTGAGGGCTGGTGCGTCTGCTTAAAGCCCCGGATTTTGTCAGCTGCATAGGTATAGGCCCAGCCACTGCCCATTTTTCCGGTCTGCGGCATCCAGAAATTCATACCCCAGGGCATGGCAATGGCCGGGTACGTATTGCCGTTGGACAGGCTTGGCTTAGAATCGGTACCAATCAGCGGATTGACCCACTGCACCAGATTTCCTGCCGATATTGCAGTTTGGGCATATGCACCCGGTACGACAACGAGCAGAGAAAACAGTGAATAGAAAATACGGTTTTTCATCAGGCTAAAACGGTTTTGAACGCATACAGGTAAGACACGAAACGGGGCAAATCTACCTGAGTTACCCCTCCCCGTACACGTCATAGCCTTCGCTGGCCTCAGCCAAACCACAGCACAAACTGATGTTGCCCGTTAGTGTATTGATACGTAAGCGAATAGCCGCAGGTATCGGCTATTTTTTGGGCGATGGCCAGCCCCAGCCCCACGCCCCCCGTCTGAGCCTCGCCTTTTCCAAACCGCGCAAAAAGCTGGGCCTGCGTAATAGTCAGCGGCTCGCCCGTGTTGGCAATACTCACCACCTGGGGCTGAATACCAATCACGATCCGGCCATTGGTCGGCGTGTAGCGGATGGCGTTCGTCAGCAGGTTAGAAAGCAACGTATCCAGCAGCGTCCGGTTGATCTGGAGCCGGACACCTTCCTCAAAACCCGTTCGGACCAGTTCAATCTGTTTGGCTATGACCGTCTCGATAGACTGGTCAATTAGCCCGTTCAACAGGTCGGTCAGGTGAACGGGTTCCGGGTCGGCGTGGGCTTGATTGTCAATGCCGGCCAGCAGCAACAGACTTTTGTTCAGCCGGGACAGCCGCGCCGTTACGCCGTTGAGCGACCCCAGCAATGCTGTCTGTTCGTTAGTCAGGGGCTGCGTCTGCACCAGCCGTTCGAGTTTGGTTTGGAAGATGGCTACCGGCGTCTGCATCTCGTGCGCTGCGTTTTCGGTAAATTCTTTCTGATCGATAAAGGCCTGATGACTGCGCCGGGTTAATCCACTAATGGTCTGGTTCAGTTCGGCAAACTCGGTAATATCCGATACGGGTAGTATCAGCGGCCTGCTTTCGTCGATCCGGTACTGCCGCAACTGCGCGAGGGTCTCGTAAAAAGGGTGCCAAAGTTTGCGGGCGGTACGCCGGTTCAGCCAAAGCAACCCCAGCAGGAGCAGGGCCAGCAGTGCGATCTGGGCCAGCACGATGGTTTGCAGCAGGTCTTCACTTTCGACCAGCGAAATGCGGGTAATCAGCTGAAACGGCTGCCCCTGGTAGTTCAGGCGCGTTGCGAGTTCGCGAAACGGCTCCGACTCGGTCGTAAAGGGGTCAATAATTTCGGGGTATTCTGCGTCATAGATAGAATCCTGCTTTGGGGTACGTGGGCCAATGGGCAGAAAAAAGGTGTTCCCCACTGCATCATGCCAGTTCATGAGTGCCTGCTGGCTGGGAAACTCACCGAGCCGGCGTTGAATATCACCCTTGCGAATCAGCAGTGCTTCATCGACATCTTCGATGAAGAGCCGCTCGATAATAATGTAGAAAACGGGCGTACTGACCAGCATAACCAGGGCCGAGTACAGCAGGTATGTGCGGAGCGTGCGGTCTAAAAGTTTCATGACAACTCAAATTTATAGCCCAGCCCGTACACACTTTTGATGCCGTCGGTCTGGCCCCGCTCGTTGATTTTCCGGCGCAGATTTTTGACGTGCGTATAAATAATGTCGAGCGAATCGGCCTGATCCATATTGTCGCCCCAGAGGTGTTCGGCAATGGCTTCTTTAGTGAGTATGCGTCCCGGATTAGCCACCAGAAAAAGCAGCAGATCATACTCCTTGCGGGTCAGTTCAAGCGGCTGACCGGCCACGAATACCTGCCGGGCATCGGGCCGGATGATGAGTCCACGTACCTGTATTTCGGTACGCCCCCCGAAGTACCGCCGACGCACTACCGACTGGAGCCGGGCGCTGAGTTCGGCCAGGTGAAAGGGTTTGGTCAGGTAATCGTCGGCACCCAGTTGCAGGCCGGTTACTTTATCCGTCAGCGCGTCTTTGGCCGAAACAATAATAACGCCCGTCTGCGTATCTAACTTCTTAAGCGTCCTGACCAGATCGAGACCATTACCACCGGGCAGGGTGATGTCCACAATCACGCAGTCGTATTGATAAAGAACGATTTTCTCAGCAGCTGCCGAGAAGGTTGCTGCCCACTCGCACCGGTACCCTTCCTGCGCTACGTAGGCAATGATATCAGCAGCCAGTTCGGCCTCGTCTTCCACGATGAGCAATTTCATCCGTCTAAGATGCAGTGTAAATCTGAATAAATACTGGAGTGACGGACCCTTACTTTTTTGCTGACTATGCTGTTCGCTCCAGATCATCTCCGTAATTGACCGGTAGCTTTAAGATAGTTAAATCAAAAAGTCAACCAAATCAAATTCATCATGAAAAAGTACGTGTTAAGCTCCGTATGGCCGTATAAGAACTGCCCGCTGCCGTCCGCGACTACATAGCGAAGCAAATGCCGGGCAAAAAAATTAAGGAAGCGGCCATTATCGTCGATGCGTCCGGCGCGAAGAAATACGAAACGGAAGTAGGTGGCAAAGACCTGCTGTTCGATATGGCGGGCAGGCCATTAAAGTAAGCTGGGTTATGGGTCGAAACAGGTACTTCGACCCATACAATTACCTGGAAACCCACGTTGATTGGCAACAGGTTCAGGTTGACGGTTTAGTGGTATATTACATGGTCTGCACCGAACCGGGTACCACGCAGATAGCATACCGTATCGTTCCGGTCGGTTCTGTCATTGAATTTTCCAAAGCCATCGCTGCCATCGAAAACCACGGCACCAAAACGCCCGATTCGTGTCAGATATGGCTGGCCGCCATCGGCAAACAAACCGAAGGGGAGTTCTTTTTTCAGAATCAGATAGCCGCCACGCTGGCCTGACGGCTGATGCAGCTTTTCCGTCAGTACGCATGGGTTGCTTTCCGGCTATTCAGCCGCCTGAAGTAAGCATAAGAGACGCTGACCAGCAGGATGTACAGTACCGACATCAGGTAGGCTCCATTCACAAAGAAGGCGCGGTAGCTGATGCCGCCCTGCCCGAAGTTTTTATAAAGCAATATGCCAACGCTACCCAGATATCCGTACCAGTCGGCCAGCGTCACGATGAAGCCAACCGTACTGACGTAGCGGAAACTTGCCACCAACCGCTCAAAATACAGGCCGTTGCAGGGTACATAGGCCATGTACAGCCCCAGCCCCGTGAGCAAAAACCAAATGCCGGGCGAGACCATCCCTGCCGAGTACGCCCAGGTACTGATACCCACCAATGCCCCGCCGAGCAGCATAATGCCATTGAGCAGTTTAAAGGCCAGAAAATTATCCGTTACCCGCTGCAACAGAGCCATCACGGCAAGAATACCAACGGCAACGAGTGTTTCGGTCTGGGCAAAAATCCCGGCGTTGGTCACGCCCGCGTCGCGCAGGATTTCGGGGCCGAAGTTGTCGCGGAAGTCGCGGAAGGCCGACAGCAGTATGTAGCTGGCAATGAGTATGACCAGCCCTGGCCCAAAGGTGCGCACGAAGTCACGGCGTTCGGCAGCGTTCATAGGTTTGCGTTCGGTTCGCAACAAGCGGTCTTCGGGCGTGGGTGGGGGCAGCAACGTAAGGGCATAGACCGATGCCAGCAGGGGCAAAACGAACAACGCACCCGTTACA
>JBBRUB010000514.1:0-3843 GCA_038248175.1 Cytophagales bacterium
GCCCGATGTCTCAGCCAGAAACGCCAGTTCGTCCAGATATTCTTTGGTCTGGTCGGCGCTTTGTTTCTGGGTAATGAGGGCTACCAAAACGGCGGTTTCGGCGGGCGTTTCGGTCGGGTGTAGGGTTGTTTTTTCCATAGTTCGTAACTAACTAAACAGGTCGTTTTTTGGAAAAGTTTCGGCTACCCATAGCCGTTGAGCGTAGGAAGAATGCCCTAACTTATTTTGCCTGTTCAGGTGTGCCAACTGGTTACAGATAACGGCTCCACCAATTTCTTTCCGGTGAATAGTAACGACAGGCGACTTTATCCTTTCTCGTTCACTATGAGCAGCCATACCGTAAGGACCGAAGAGACTGACTCGCTGCTTTGGCGGCAGGTAAAGGAAGGGAGTGAATCGGCCCTGGGGCGGCTGGTGCATCGCTATGCCAACGCGCTTCAGAACTACGGCTATAAGTTTGTGCCCGACACCGACTTTGTGAAAGACTGCGTTCAGGAAGTCTTCATCGAAGTCTGGAGCCGTCGGCAGGCCCTTGCCCATCCCGACAGTGTGCGGGCGTATTTGCTCAGTTCGGTACGTAAGCGGGTGCTTCGGCAGGGGTTCCGGCAGCAAATTATGCGCAATGACGTACCCGCTGACCTGGACGATTACGCCGGGTTTGTCGAGTTCTCGCCCGAATGGCTGCTGATCGAACAGGAGAGCGTAGCCGAGAAAGCACAGCGTGTGGCAACCCTGCTCAACCAACTCCCGAAACGGCAACGCGAAGTGGTGTATCTGCGGTTTTATCAGGGACTTGAGCGTGACGAAATTGCGCAGATCATGGGTGTTGCCCCTCAGTCGGTTTCCAACCTGATTCAGAGTACCTTCAAAACATTCCGGGAACTGTGGACGGGAACGGTTTTTGTCTGGCTGTGTCTGAACATCTGCTAAATAAACCGGCATAAACAAGTATCTGCCCGGCGCTGTTGCCATCCATCGGTATCAAGAATCTGTTTTTTATGAATGCAACGTATCGGCATTACACGGTTGAGCAACTGGCCCGCGACGATTCCTTCCGGCAGTGGGTGATTGAGCGCGACCCCGTGATGGGAGCTATCTGGACGCAGTGGGTGGCCGAAAACCCTGACCGGTCCGATGCCGTTACGCTGGCGCAGGCGTTTCTGCTTACCCTGGCCGATACCGACACCACTTTTACGCCCCGGCAGCTCGACGCCATAACCAGACGCGCCCTTGAGTCTGGCGGTCCGGTGGTCAGGCCCCTCTGGCAACGGCAGATTTTCTGGGCAGCGGCCTCGCTGGTGTTGCTGCTGGGCATTGGTTATGCCGGTTGGCTGCATGATGCCTCACCTGCCAATAGTTTTCCATCTATATCCCTGAGCCGCATCAGCCCGGAATTGGCAACCAACGCGCTGGAACAGGCTAATGATACTAAGACCATTCAGCGTATTGTCCTGAGCGATGGCAGCACGGTTGCCCTGTATCCTAACAGCCGCCTGCGATACCCCCCCACCTTCGGGGCCGAAAGGCGGGAGGTTTACCTGAATGGACAGGCGTTTTTTAGCATTACAAAAAACCAGAAACAGCCCTTTTGGGTCTATACCGACAAAATTTCGACGCAGGTGCTGGGTACCAGCTTTATGGTTAATGCCTTTAGCCAGCAGACGCGGGCCAGTGTAGCCGTTACAGAAGGCCGGGTGTCGGTCTATCGGCTTCAGGATATCGACCAGGCCCGGCAGCATGGGCAGCAGGCACTGGCGGGTGTGATTCTGACGCCCAATCAGCAGGTGTCGTACACGGGCCGGGAAGAGCGGTTTGTAAAGTCGGTGGTAGAAAAGCCTAAAATGGTCTTGCCCCCCGCACCAGCCGCCTTTGTATTTGCCGAAACGCCTGTTGGCGATGTCTTTGCACTGCTCGAAAAAGCATACGGGCTGACTGTTGTTTTCGATCAGAAATCGATGGAAAACTGCTACGTAACGGCTAACCTGACGGGTGAATCGCTGACGGATCAACTCACACTCATTGCCAAAGTTACCCGTTCGGATTACGAGTTAGTTGATGGACAAATTATTTTTCATGGGCAAGGTTGCGATGATAATTGATTGATTTTTAGGGTATTGCTAATTGGAATACCAATTTTTTATAAAAAAATTACAAAAAAGCAGTATCTCTGCTTTCCAGTTGCCATCCATGCTAAACATCGTTTTATCATGGATAAACTCTATCGTATCCCCCCTTCACTCTGGCTGGTTATGAAAGTATCGTTTCTACAGATGCTGGTAGCCGTTCTTTTTGTCAGCTCCACCCAGGCGCACGATGCCGTAGGGCAGGAGCTGCTGAATCAACCCGTAACGGTCAAAGCTATTTCGTCGGACCTCCGTTCTGTGCTGGCTACGCTGGAGCGCACTACCAACGTCCGTTTTGTCTATAACCCCCGCGAAATCAGGGCTAATCAGCGGGTATCGCTCAGCAGTCAGTCAGACCGACTTGGTGCTGTGCTGGACGAGTTGCTGAAGCCGCTGCAAATTACCTACGAGGTAACGGGCCGTCAGATCGCGCTCGTCAAAAGCCGAACCAGTGCCTCCGCAGGCTCCCCATTGCTGGTGGCAGACCTAATCGCCAATCCCAAAGAAATTGTTAGCGGTACCGTTATCGACGACAAACGCGAAGGCCTGCCGGGGGTGAGTGTGGTAGTGAAAGGTACGTCGCGCGGTACCACTACCGACACCGACGGTAAATACCGGCTCGACGCACCCGAACGCGCCACGCTGGTGTTTTCCTACGTGGGCTATCTTTCTCAGGAGGTGGCAGTGGGCAACCAGACAACACTGAACGTAACTCTGAAAACCGATAATAAATCGCTCGAAGAAGTGGTAGTTGTGGGGTATGGTACGGTTCGGAAAAGCGACCTGACCGGCGCAGTCTCATCCGTCAAGGCCGAGCAGATAGCTGCTTACCCAGCTGGGGGCATTACCCAGGCCCTGCAGGGGCGGGCCGCCGGTGTACAGATTCAGGCCAACAACGGCGACCCCGGTGCTTCGTTCAAAATCAGAATCCGGGGTGGTAGTTCCATCAACGCCAGCAGCGACCCGATCTTCGTTATCGATGGCTTTGTGGGGGGCGTGCTGCCTCCGCCTGAAGACATCGAGTCGATTGAAATCCTGAAAGACGCGTCGGCTACGGCCATCTACGGTTCGCGCGGAGCCAACGGTGTGGTCATGGTCACAACCAAGCAGGGCAAAGAAGGCAAAGCACGGGTGGACTTCAACACGTCTTATTCCTCGCAGGAAGTTATCAATAAGCTCGATTTGCTGAACGGGCCTCAGTACACCGCCTACATGAAAGAAGTGCTGCCCAACTATGTCTCGCCGGGCCAAAATACGGATTGGCAAGACCAGATTTTTAAGCAGGGAGCCATCCAGAACCACCAGCTTTCGTTTTCGGGCGGCAACCAAACCGTTAAGTACTACGTGTCTGGGTCTATCTTCGACCAGCAGGGTATTATCATCGGCACCAACTTCAAGCGGTATTCTCTGACCAACAACCTTTCGTTCAAAGCCACTGAAAAACTGAGCATCGGCATGAACCTGTTCGCGCAGCGTAGCGGCCGCAAAGGCACCCGCACCCAGGAGGGTACGGGCGGGGTTGCCGGTGCAGGAGCAGTTTCGTCGGCGTTCCTGTTCATGCCCGATCAGGGCGTGTATAACCCCGACGGTACCTACACGCAGGCCCTCCAGGGCGACCCTATCGACAACCCGTTTGCCGTTGTTTCCGAATTCCAGAATGAAAGCATCAGCGACCGGTTGCAGGCCAATTTCTCGGCTGATTACGACATCCTGAGCAGCC
>JBBRUB010000515.1:0-3842 GCA_038248175.1 Cytophagales bacterium
GGGCGGTGTAGGGCGTGGCATCGGATAGGTCGCCGAAGCAGTCGAACATGGGCAGGGCGGTGGCGTCGATGACGTTCATGGGCGGCAGACCCAGAATCTGCTCAATGGTACGTACCATCGAGGTCTGGTTGTAGTTGGTGCTGACGGTCTTCTGCAAGCGGGAGTAGGGGCTGATCACAAAACCCGTGGTGCGGTAAGCCGAGATGTGGTCCCAACCCGCCTGTGAGTCGTCTTCGGTAATAAAAATGACCGTATTGGCCGCGAACCGACTTTTCTGGATGGCTTCCACAATGCGCCCTACCGCCAGATCATTGTCGGCCACCATGGCGCGGGGCGTGGGGAAGGCGGGGCTAAGGCCGGCGGTGTGGTCGTTGGGCAGGGCCATCACCATCAGGTTGGGCCAGTCGTCGCCGGGGCGGGCGGCAGTGGCTTCCAGATCGCGGATAAACGCGTCGGCCCGCATCTGATCGCTGATGTTCTCGTCATCGCAGCCGGGAAAGTCCTGCGCCAGAATGGGCCGGACCCGCGAAATGGTGGTGGTGTTCGTGTACGAGAACGGCTGTCCGGCTTCCCGCATCTCGTAGAGTTTTTTCCAGTTGTACTGTTTCCGGTCGTACTGGCAGGTGCAGGCTTCGCCATAGACGCGCACGGTTTTGCCGTGGTCCAGGGCGTTGTTCCAGATCATGCCCTTTTTGTCATAGACCATCGCGTCATATAGCACGTGCGGGTATGACCGGAACCAGCCCCGCACGCTCTTCTCGGTATAGTCCGTCACCATAGCGGCATCGGCCCAGTGATGCCCCTCTGCTGATGATTTGCCCGATACATAGTAGTTATCCAGCAACTGAAACTCCCGCGCCAACTGGTGCTGATTGGGCGTAATGCTGTCGCCAAACACGCAGAGCGACGGCATCCCGCGTCCTTCGGGCATATCGCCCAGGACCTGATCGTAGGTGCGGTTTTCCTTGATGATGTACAGCACGTGTTTAAACACCGACGGCTCGCCGATGCGCTCCGGCACGGGCCGGGGTTTGGTGTTGGGACGTGGCAACTGCTCAGTCAGCGTGAGTCGAAATTGCTGGGCCAGTTCCCGAACCTGTTTTGTATAGCCCATTAGCAGGGCCGCGTCCGGGACCGGAATAACCGACAGCGTAGCCAATTGCCTGTGAGCTGTGTAGGCTTGCTGGCCGGGCTTCAGGGGTTCAACGGTTCGGTTCCTGCCCATTTCTACCTCCGTGGCCACCCGCGCTCCGCTGCCTTCCAGATTGGTCACGTACAACGTGTTGTCGAGCAGCGCAATGCCGCCCGGATACGCCTGCGTTGGCACAAAGCCCACAACTTGTTTGCCGGGAAGCGAAACCACCGCCAGCGCATTGTCCAACCCGTTGGCCACGTAGAGCGTCGTACCAGCCGAGTCAAGGGCCAGCGCGTTGGGCGTGCTGCCAATGTACGTACCGGGTTTGCCGAACAGCCCCACCGCAATAGAATCCGTAACCTGCCGGGTTTGTGCGTCAATGACCGAGACGTAATCGCTGTTGCCATTGGCTACGTAGAGCGTCTGCGCGTTTTTACTGCTCAGAATAGCGTTGGGGTGCAGGCCGACGCGTATTTCGGGTTCGGTTTGCCCGGTTTTCAGGTCAATGACCGACACCGTTCCCCGCGCTATGGCCCCGGTTTTTGGGTCGATGTATGCGCTGCCCCAGGGAACGCCCGCCGTTTCTGCGGTGCCGGTCGAGTCAGGGATCGGGCCACCCCAGTTCGTGACGAACGCGAATCCACGCCGGGCGTAGTTTCCGGCCAAGGCCACGCCAAACGGAGCCACGCCCACGGGGGCAGTCCAGATGGTGCTGCGGTCGGCGAAGCGGATTTTGACAAGTTGGTTGTTGCCGTTCAGCACCACGTACAGAAACGGCTCGTTGTTCTCCATCTGCACCGCTACGTCGTTGGGCAATGAGAGGGGCGCGGGCGCGATGGCCGCAAACGGCAGCAGCTCGGTATCGGTGATTTTCTGCCCATTCCAGGTGGCAATCATCACGCCCGATTTACCCCGTCCGCCCTGCGAAACGCCCCAGACGATATACGTTTTGCCCCGATACCGGAACGCTTCAATACCCGAATAAACGCTCATCATGCCTTTGTAGGCCGGGTCGTCGGCCATGCTCCAGCGGTACACCAGTTTCTGCGTGGCCCGGTCCAGAATGGCCACGCCGTAGCGGTCTTCCACAACGAGTTGCTGATTGCCAGGCGAATCCACGCCGGGCGAATCCACGCCGGGCAACGGCGTGATATCGAGCGTATGGTTTTCGAGTTTGGGGTCGCCGTAGGTTAGCACCGTACCCGCCGATTTGATGAGCCGGTTGTACGGCATAATCGACGGGTCGGCCAGCGTTTGCTGATTGTCGGCAGAGCGGTAGCCGCTTTTCTGACAGGCGGTCAGCGAAAGGAGGAGGAAAAGGGAGACGTATTTCACAAGTGTATCGGGAAGTTCAGTTACTTCGCGGCCTGAACATAGCCGCCGTCGGCAAATTTGACGACGTAACTGGAGGTAAAGAAAGTGCTGGGACGGTAATAATCCGTCGTGATGATTTGCGCACCCGTTTGCTGGGCCAGTTCAAAATCGCGGTAGTCGTTCTGGCGGGCCTGTTTGGTGTCGGCGTCGGCGCGGGTGCGGACGAGGTAGCCTTTTTTGACCAGTTCCCGAATCCGGGCCTGATCGGTGGTGGGGTTGTTCAGGATGACGAAGGCGGCTTCGGGCGTGCCGGGTTCCGAGTTGGTAAACAGCGTCCGGCCTTGTAAGGATGGATGCCCGTCGATGTAGGCTGCCCGTTTCTTGCCCACTTCGTCCAGTACGAACAGAAACTTACCCCGCGCCGATTTTACCGTTGGCCAGTTGCCAGCCAGCACAGCCGCTTCGAGGGTTTCGCGTTTACCGGAAGTCCGTACCCCACGTACATCGTCAGGCGTGATGAGTTTACCACGTCCCATACCAGCCAGTACGGCACTATCCAGGCGGTTCAGTACGTCGGCGGTGAATGGTTCGGGTTTGACGAAACCGGGGCGGCTGATCACGTCGTCTTTGGCGTTCATCGTAATATAGACCGGAAAGTGATCGGGGTGGGCGTCGGACCAGCGTTTGAGTTCGGTCAGGCAGCCGGCAAAGGTGGGGCAGTTGCTGCGGAAGTCGATGTCCTGAATGTGCAACACCTTGAAACCCGGTGCGTTCATCTCGCCGTTGGCATCGTAAGCCTGCTGGCCGGGGGCGAGTTTAATGCCGAACGGCTTCGCGTATTTACCGCCCTGCGCATCGGCATACACGTCGATTTCCAGCCCGCGCAAGCCTAAGTTCAACTGGTCGGTCAGGCTGATATGGCTGTATTCGATGGCTTTGAAACGAATGGAATCGGTACGGGTCAGCATTGTGAACAGAGCCGGATCGATGGCCTGCTTGTAGCTGTTGTGCGAGCCGATGACCTGCACCTGATTGATTTTCAGTCCGTCCAGATCGGGAACGGTAAACGGGATGATAATCAGTGAAAGCAATAGAACGGCGAGAAGTTTCATTGGGGAATGCGATTGAGTTAGGCGGCAAGTTACAGGCTTCGTCGTTACTTGATTGTTAAATTCGGCAGGGTGTCAAATTTTCCATGTCCATTCCAACCAAGCCACTCAAAGCCGGGTCTCTACTTAAAACCAACAAACGCCATGAAACGACTCGCACCGCTACTCCTGCTGATTGCCCTCGTGGGCTGCCATAAAAAAGACGTAGAACCTGCACTGCCAACGAACGAACTGCTCTACCGAACGTGGCAGCTTTCCCAGAGTTTTTATGACAGTAAATTAAC
>JBBRUB010000516.1:0-3839 GCA_038248175.1 Cytophagales bacterium
GTGCCGGTAGCTATTGAAGAGGTCGAGCCGCAGTCCTTCCACGCCAAAGGCTTTGAGCGCGTATTTTTGGGGTGCCTTCACCATCAGTTCCAGCACTTCCCAACTCAGTTCCGGTACGTAAACCGGCGCCGGCGAGGTCGTATTGTCTTCAAACAGGGCAAAATCGTCGCGTTTGATGAACAGGAACGTAGGCACCCAAAACTCGATGAGTCCCTGCTTGAGTTTAAACGGCGGTGCGCTCAGGACCTCCACCAATTCCGCCACCGTCCGGCGCGACTGCTTGGCCGAGTTTAGAAACGCTTCGCACCTTATCCATAACGCCCGAAACGACGAGTTTACGGCTACTTCGGGTTGGGTAATTACGTCGGTAGTGCCGGGTTGCCCCCACGTATCGGTCAGGCCGTTTTGGGCCAACAGCGAGAGATAGATGGTTTTTTCGGGCGGAAACCGGTCCGCGTCGAAGCCGAGATCGGGTTCGCCCCAATTCTCCACGATTCGTTGCAGGTACGCCCGTTTCGCCGTAGCAATCGCCGACGATAGTTTGTGCCGGTTCACCAGTTCATTCCGAAACTCCGGTGCTTTGTTGTACACCACATCGCAAACCGCCGACAACCGGGCGTTGAGTTCGTAGGTGCTGCCAACCAACGGCGTCTCAACCACATCTTTTTCACCACGAACTATCCAGGTGGCTTTGTCGGCCTGAAATAGCCCGTCGAGAATCGAATGGTTCAGCAGGTTTTTCTGGTGTTCCAGAATTTTGGTCAGTTCGCGCAGGGCAAACTTATCCTCGTCATGCTGCTCAATTACTTTCTGCGTTTTCTCGATGTCGAACAATTGCGCCCGAATCTGCTCCGTGTTGTGGTAATAAACGTACAGCACGGCCTCGGTCTGCGCAGCAGTCTGCTCCCGAACGTCATCGAGCGACAGTTTTTCGTTGAAAATCAGGTTGATGTAGCCGTCAATTTCGCCGGTTGGCACCATCGTCATCGGGCGTTCCGAAATCCAGTATTCAAACAGCCGGGGCGTTCCGTTGCGGTACGAGTGCTTTTTGGCCAGCACCGGCGGCAATTGGTAGTAGCGTTGTAGCAGCGTAGCCACGTCCCGGATTTCATCGACGTCGTTACCCGCCTGCGTAAACGCCGACTGAAAATCGAGGTCGGTCCCTTCGTTCGGTACGTAGCGCGTTCTGTACACCCGGTACTGAATCACGTTCCGCTGTTCGAGGTCGGCAATTAGCTGCACGGCATCGGTCAGGCCGAGGCAGGTTTCGGCGTATTGAATGAGAAAGGCTTTGTCGAGCGTGGCACTCAACGGCATCAACAGCGCCAGCATACCCACCGTTTTTACCAATTTCTCGTAGGGTGCGGCTTCATGACCAAACAGCCCTTCCACTTTTTCGAGCGTGGCCCGCATCCCCATCCAGGCCGCGTAATCGCGGTTGTCTCGGGAGTTTAGGTACGAGTAAAAGTTGAACGTCAGGTAGTCAAAGACGTTGGCCACGTTGTAAAACGGATTGGCCGCCGACAGCCGCACCCGCCCCATACCGGTATGATCGGTCGATTCGAGAAACGAAAACAGGGATCGCTCATTTTGGCCGTAGCGTTGCAGCGACAGCGTCAGGGCCGTAGCACTGAGCAAATCGAGCGGAAACAGTTTGGCGGCTAAACCGGGCGCAACCGCCGGATCGAGTTTGGTGGCTTTGCTCGTCTGCGCCAGGTCGAGCGCGGTCTGAATACCCGCAGCAGCCGTTTGGTCAGGCCGGTCTGTACGTCCGGTGATGTGATCGCCCGCCAGTTTCAGCAGTTGCTCAACCGGCTCGTTGAACGTAATCTCCTGAAAACGGCCCTTCACTTTGGTCCATTCCGTGCGCTGCGTTGGGTTCAGCGACGACGAATATTCGTCAATGTTTTGGTGGACGGTGGTAATCAGGCAGATGTTGTGGGCCGTGTTGTTGGCAAATTCGGCGAGTTGCTGAATGAAGTAGAACTCCCGTTCCGGCTCGTGCTGCACGGCATATTCCAGAAACTTGCCAAACTCATCAATTACCAGCACCAACAGCGGTTGCCCTTCGCCGGACACACCCAAATCGTGGTAGCGATTAAAAATCTCCGACAAAATATACGCCGACCGGGTGTCTTTCCGGTTGTCAACGCCAAACTCCTCCGCGAAGGTGTCGATGATGGATGCATATTCGCCAATGAAGTTAACGACCTCAACACGGGGGCTTAGGACCAGATTGAGGTCGAAAAACCGCTTGCGTCCCGGTTCGGCCACAGCGCGCAGACTCTGCTCCAACGCCCACAGCAACGACGATTTTCCGGTGCCATACGCGCCAATGATATTGAACGCCCGAACACCTTTTTTATAGTCGTTGGTCAACTGATGAACAACGCGCTGCGCGTTTGGCGTGGGGTAATACACCAGATCGCGGTCAGCATCGCGGATGATATTGACGGAGGGAGAATACATGTTAGCGGGCATAATAATCGGCCAAAACGGCCAACGGGTCAAGGTCTTCGTTAAACGACAGTTCGCGGATACCGGCCTGATCGCTGAACACTACGGCACGGCTTCGGTCGGCGGCTACGCGCTCCAGTTTGGTGTATAGGCCCGTGGCGTTCAGCGCAAACACGCTGCCCACCTGATTGGGAGCCGTCAGCAGCGTATTGAAATTGACGGACCGGTCAAATCCGCCACTTTTCAGAATACCGTACAGCAAAATGGCATCGGGTAGGCTACGCTTTTCGGTGTTTTCGATGACGTAGTAAGCCTCGTCTTTATTCCGGCTCTTACCGCGATATATCGTCTCGATCAGGTTTAAATCTGTCAGCACGCCCGACAACCCTTCGTCGCGGTCTTTGGCGAGCGTTTCGGGCCGGGTGTACATCTTCGTAAATACGTCGAAGTCGTTCCGTACCGTGTTCTCATTTACCGATGTCTGCATGACTTCGGCCTGCCGCTTCACGTAGTTGAAAAAATGGTCGCGGTTAAACTCGACCCGGTCGCGCCGGAGACCGTTGAATATCAGGTTGTAGGTCGATGCCCGTTCGGTAATGACGAGTTGGTAATGCAGCAGCCACAGCGTGGCTTGGTCTTCGAGGTACGGGTCCCAGCCATTGGTATCGCTGAAGAGTTTATCGGCCAGCTCGTTCGGCTCGTCGGAGTCGGGATTGGTCAGGCCAAACGCCTTCATCCAGAACCGGATACCGTTGACCATGTTCTTACCCACGCCCAACTCGACCACCGCGTCTTCGTCGGTAAAGGAGCGGTTGGCCTTCGCGAAATCGTAGCCTTTTTTCAGCCACAGGCTGCGGCATTGAAAGCTGTCGTGGCCGGAAAAGGAAAGTTTTTTGGGTTCTAAAGCAAGCATCAACGCAGAAGTCAGACGGGGGAATTTGGTCAAATTTACAGCCATCCGTCTGAATTTACCGTATCTGTTCGGCAGATCGACGGCAAATAAAAACCTATTGGTTGCCGCTCATACATGCGTAATTTTGTCCTATATCCTGCCCAACAAACCCGCTACATTCATGTCTAAACTCCTCATCAAGAACGCCCGACTCGTGAACGAAGGGCAGATTACCGACGTCAACGTCCTCATCGAAGACGGGTTTATTGCCGCCATTGGGCCGGGGATGCCCACCGAAGCGGTACAGCAGGTTATCGACGCCGACGGCAAATACCTGCTGCCGGGCATTATCGACGATCAGGTGCACTTTCGGGAGCCGGGCCTGACCCACAAGGCGCATATCCGCTCCGAAGCGCGGGCGGCTGTGGCGGGGGGCGTTACGTCGTTCATGGAAATGCCCAACACCGTACCCAACGCGCTGACGCAGGAA
>JBBRUB010000517.1:0-3839 GCA_038248175.1 Cytophagales bacterium
ATTACGACTTCACTCAGGTCAAATGGGGGCAGTAGGGCGTATGAATCGCCGGAGTGGATGCCCGCCGGTTCAATATGCTCCATAATGCCGATGATATACACGTCTTCGCCGTCGCAGATGGCATCGGCTTCGGCTTCGATGGCGTTCTCCAGGAAGTGGTCGAGGAGGATGTTGTTGTCGGGAATGTCCTGCATGATTTTCATCACGTGGGTTTCCAGTTCCTGCTCGTTAATCACGATTTTCATGCTCTGCCCGCCTAGTACGTAGCTTGGCCGCACCAGTAGCGGAAAGCCCAGCTCGCGCGAGAGTTCAATGGCGGCTTCGGCTTCGCGGACGGTGCCGAATTTGGGGTACGGAATGTTCAGGTCGTGCAGCATACCGGAGAACAGGCCCCGGTCTTCGGCCAGGTCGAGGGCTTCCCAGCTGGTGCCAATGATTTTGATGCCATAACGGGTCAGCTTCTCCGCCATTTTCAGGGCCGTTTGGCCACCCAGCTGCACAATGACACCTTCGGGTTTTTCATGCTGGATAATAGCGTGAACATGTTCCCAGAAAACCGGCTCGAAATAGAGCTTGTCGGCAATGTCGGGATCGGTCGAAACGGTTTCAGGATTGCAGTTAATCATGATCGTTTCATACCCCGCTTCTTTGGCCGCCAGCACGCCATGTACGCAGGAGTAGTCGAATTCGATACCCTGCCCAATGCGGTTGGGGCCGGAGCCGAGAACCACGATTTTTTTGCGGTCGGATCGCACCGATTCGTTGCCGGGCAGGTCAGAAACGGGTTCGGGCCGGTCCTGCGTAATGGGCAGCTGGTTGTTGAAGGTCGAGTAATAGTAGGGCGTTTTGGCCTCGAATTCAGCCGCGCAGGTATCCACGCATTTGAACACCCGCCGAATGTTATGGTCCTGCCGGTAATCGTAAATTTTGCTTTCGCGCACCTGAAGAATATGCGCCAGTTGCCGGTCGGCGTAGCCTTTCTGCTTGGCTATGCGGAGGAGTTCGGGCGGTAGATTGTCCAGATCATACTGACCGATTTCACGCTCCAGCTCGATCAGTTCTTCGATCTGATGCAGGAACCAGGCATCGATACGGGTCAGTTTCTGAATGGTGCTGAACGACATCCCGGCTTTAAACGCATCGTAGATATGAAACAGCCGGTCCCAGCTTGGGTGCGCCAAACTGTGGCGCAGGGCGGCCTGATCGGTCAGTTCGCGCCCGTCGGCACCGAGGCCGTTGCGCCGGATTTCCAGACTCTGACACGCTTTCTGCAACGCTTCCTGAAAATTCCGGCCAATGCCCATCGCTTCGCCCACCGACTTCATCTGCAAGCCCAGCGAGCGGTCGGCGCCCGGAAACTTGTCGAAGTTCCAGCGCGGTACTTTCACGATGACGTAGTCGATGGCGGGTTCAAAAAACGCCGACGTTGTGCCAGTAATGGGATTTATCAACTCATCCAGATTATACCCAACGGCCATTTTAGCGGCAATCTTGGCAATGGGGTAGCCCGTAGCTTTTGACGCCAGTGCCGACGACCGGCTTACGCGGGGGTTCACCTCGATGACGATAATATCATCCGTTTCGGGATTGACCGAGAACTGGATGTTGCAGCCGCCCGCAAACTGCCCAATGCCGCTCATAACCCGAATGGCCAGGTCGCGCATTTTCTGATAGAGTGTATCGGGCAGGGTCATGGCCGGGGCCACCGTAATACTGTCGCCGGTATGGACGCCCATCGGGTCGAAGTTCTCGATGGAGCAGATAATGACGAAGTTGCCGAGGTTGTCGCGCAGGAGTTCGAGTTCAAATTCTTTCCAGCCCATCACGCTCTGCTCTACCAGTACCTCGTGTACCGGCGACGCGTGCAGGCCATGCGCGAGGGCTTTGTCGAAGGCCTCGGGTGTATTTACAAAGCCACCGCCCGTACCGCCCAGCGTGAATGAGGGTCGGATAACGAGCGGGAAGCCAATTTCCTGCGCAATTTCTTTGCCTTCCAGAAACGAGCGGGCCGTGCGTCCTTTACAAACGCCCGCGCCCAGTTCAATCATCAGCAACCGGAATTTCTCGCGATCTTCGGTCGTCTCTATCGCCTTAATGTCAACACCAATGATGTTCACGCCGTACTTCGCCCAGATACCCGCCTTGTCGCAGTCGATGGCGAGGTTCAGGGCTGTCTGCCCGCCCATTGTGGGCAGCACCGCGTCGATGGGGCGGCCCATGGCCTGGTGTTTCTCCAGAATCTGAATGATCGACTTTTTCTCCAGCGGCAGCAGATACACATGATCGGCGTTGATGGGGTCGGTCATGATGGTAGCCGGGTTGGAGTTGATCAGGCTAACCTCAATGCCCTCTTCGCGAATGGAGCGGGCGGCCTGAGAACCAGCGTAATCGAACTCGCAGGCCTGACCAATAACAATGGGGCCGGAGCCAATGATAAGAACGGAGCGAATAGCGGAATTTTTGGGCATTTTTGGGAATGTACAATGTACAGTAAAGGATGTACAACTAACCCTGCGCGTTGGGAAAACGTAGGATCAAAAATCCCGCAAAGTTAGGGCTACCAGCAGCGAAAGTCGAAAAGAAGCCCGAAAAATAACCTATTTCTTTCCGTGTCGGCGAAAAGCATTGATGACTTGGAAGATACCGTAGCCGATTAGAACGCGTCCAACAAAGTCAGCCATGTACGAACCAAAATTCAGCGTGGCTCCCTTTACAAAGTCCGTTTTATGCGTGGGAATTAAGAACTCAAAGTATTGGCCGATTAAATCCGGATCGAGTGGGGTCCATAAAGTGAGCCGCCCGATTGACCACAAAAAGAGCATATAAAAGATGGCGGCTATACCCGTAGTAAAACCCAATGCCCGCCCCCAGCTTTCGCCATGCAGGTTAGAGAGTTGGTTAAGCTGTAGTGTCCAGATATCCCAGCGCGTGGGCGTGAGCCAGCCGTTTTCGTTGTTCTGGCGCAGTTTGAGTGATTGTTTTTGATGCTCAGCGGTTTTAGCCTGAAAGAAAGTTGCCCGGTAAATATCCCCCTGATTATCGAAAATCTTTTTCAATTGATTGTAGAGCGATACTTTCTGCTCGTGCCAGGCCAGTTTGCCTTCTGGTTCACTGTAGATGCTAACCATTGGCTTGGCGTTGCTACCGACTTTTTCTCCCGGCACTGTACCGCCCGACATAAATACCTCGGTGATTTTGGCGTTGTTGAACTCAAACCGAAAGCCACCCAGATCACAATTGGTAAACTCGGTTTTGCCCAGCGACGACTGGACGATACGAAACGTGGGCGTGTTCAAATTCAATTGTTTACCACCTTTGCCGGTTAAGAATTCAAGATGCTCTGCATACACTTTGGCATGTCGCTGAAGTAGGTTTAGCTTCGCTTCGTTGGGGTTTTCTCCGGCTATTGCCGATGGGTCATACCAGGCAAAAGGTGCCGACAAAGGCTTTAGTTGCCGCAGGTAAAGCTGACCCAGTACCGCAAATTCTTCCATCAGACAGGCATAAACCCGGCAACTCAGCAACGACACAACAGAGTCTTTGCTGAGTGTCAAGTGCTGAAGATCGATCAGGTTGATTGTGCAGTTAGAGAGGTAGGCTTCCAGCTTACAGCCTGACCTAATTTCTAACGTTGGAATATGGCAGTTGGTTAGCCGAAACTGAGGTATGGTAGCGGCTTGCAGGTAAAAACTGGCGTATAGGTCTGATGCTGTAAAACCAGCGCATTGACTACTAATAACCCAGAAATTTCCCGTCGTACTGGCCCCATCAATCCCGAAATCGCCCGTCGTACTGGCCCCATCAATCCCGAAATTTCCCGTCGTACTGGCCCCAAAAAT
>JBBRUB010000518.1:0-3833 GCA_038248175.1 Cytophagales bacterium
ACTGAACGTGGTTGAGCAACTTACCAACGTCCTCAGCGGTAGCTTCGCTTGGGCTACCTAAACAATTACGTTTTAGGTAGGTTGAACAGTAGGTTGGCGAACGGATAAACTTCACAATAGTTTAACGTCAAGAAAGCTATCTGTCGGTAGCAGTTTCGTTGTTTTACAGGTCATCTCTAACCACTCTCCCACTATGCAACCCATTGAATTAGTCGTCTTCGACATGGCTGGCACAACCGTGACTGATCAGCACGAGGTAGAACGGTGTTTTGCCGAAGCCGCCGATCAAACGGGTCTGATGGCCACTCCCGAACGGATTCTGGCTATGCAGGGCCAGGCCAAACGCTACGTCTTTGAAACGCTCTGGAACGAACAACTCGGCGATAGCCATGCTGATATCGATAAAAACGTGGAGGTCTCTTACAAGGCGTTTCGGGAGATTCTCGAACGTCACTACCTCACCAACGGAGCCACGCCAACCAAGGGCTGCTTGGATACGTTTGCGTGGCTGCGTGAGCAGGGCATTCCTGTTGCGCTGACTACGGGTTTTTACCGCGTCGTGACCGACATTATTCTCGATAAACTTGGCTGGCTCAATGGCCTGAACGAGCAATATTGGGGTTCGTCTGACAGCATCATCCAGTTCTCCATTGCCAGTGATGAAGTAACACGCGGACGGCCTCATCCCGACATGATTGAGCGGGCCATGCAGCAGTTGGGCGTAACAAACCCCAAAGCCGTTGTCAATATTGGCGATACACCCTCCGATTTGCTGAGTGGCCGGGCGGCTGGCGTGGGCCTTAATCTCGGCGTCACAAACGGAACCCACACTGCCGACCAGCTCAATGCCTATCCCCACGACCAATTGCTGGGTTCGCTGGCCGAACTACCTTCGGTTATCAGTGAGCAACACAAGAACCTGATAACTGCTCGCTGATCATGTACGATTTAATCATCATTGGTGCCGGGGTGCTGGGTACGTTTCATGCCTACCACGCGGCCAAAGCCGGACAGCGGGTGCTGCTGCTCGATAAAGACCGCTATCCGGTGGGGGCAACGGTGCGTAATTTTGGCCAGATAGTACCGTCGGGACTGGCTGGACGGTGGTTTGACTATGGGCGACGGAGTCTGGAAATTTACCGGGAAATTCAACAACAAACCGACATCACTATTCGCCAGAATGGTACAATTTACGTGGCCTCAGACGACGATGAGTGGACGCTGGCCAATGAACTCCACGACCGCTACCAGCACATTGGCTATCCCTGCGAATTACTGACAAAAACCCAGTGTCTGACCAAGTACCCGTCGCTAAAGCCAGACTATGTGCGGGGTGGCATTTTCTTTCCGCAGGAAATGAGCGTGGAGCCGGAGCAGATGATTCATCGGTTGCTGGGCTTTGTGCAGGAAAACCTACGTGTCGATTACCGGCCCGGCTCGGTCGTGGTAGGCTGCGAACGGCTTACCAGCGGTGCTACGGTCGTGCTGGCAAGCGGGCAGCGATTCACGAGTCAGCGGGCACTGATTTGCAGTGGTCACGAAGTACGGTTGCTCTTTCCCGATGTGCTGGCGCAGGCGGGGCTGGTAGTCAGTAAACTCCAGATGCTGCTGGCCGCGCCGGTGGCGGGGTTGACGCTGCCCGGAAATATCCTCACCGGCCTGAGCATCCGTCGCTACGAAGCCTTTGCCGAATGCCCATCCTACGCCACTATTTCCCAAAACACTCCTGACTCCCCCGCAACGGTGAACCGCACCGAACTCAAAAAGTGGGGCGTTCATATTCTGTTCAAACAGGCCGCTGATGGCAGCATCATCGTCGGCGATTCGCACGAGTACGCGCCCGCTACCGAAGCAGAGCGTCTGGGCTACCACACCAGCGAGTTTATCAATGACCTGATGCTGACCGAAGCCCGGCGTATTGTTCAGTTTCCCCTACGCATTATCAAAGCATGGGCGGGTTTTTATAGCCAGACACCCAGCGAGATTTTTGACTACCCGGTGGACGATACTATCCGTATTATCACCGGCATTGGTGGTAAGGGTATGAGTTCGAGCGCAGGATTTTCCGAAGAAATTATTGGCCAATGGCTGGCTACTTAACGCTCTGTCAGATAGCGTTTTATGCCGATTAATCAACCGTTGTTACACTCATATTACATGACCTCTGATCTATTCACAAACTGTTGATATTTAGTCAACATTGACGTAATACCACCCTACTACTTTTGCAGATATTGCTTACACAGTACTAACCTGCGATTGTATGAAACCAGAATGTTTACGTTTCGTAACGCTGCCTAATTTGGCTCTCCGCCAACTGTTGGCAGCGTTTTTGTTTTACCTGCTGCCCGGTGCAATGGCTCTGGCACAAACCATCACGGGCCGCGTTACTGGGGCCGACGACAATCAGCCCCTGCCGGGCGTCAGCATTCTGGTAAAAGGAACTACTATTGGCACCACCTCCAGTGCCGACGGTACGTTCTCCATCAACGCTCAGCCAACCAATACGCTCACATTCTCCTTTATCGGCTACACCAATCAGGACATTGTTGTGGGTAATCGAACCAGCATGAATGTTGCCATGAAAGCGGGTGAACAGACCCTGAGCGAAGTAGTGGTAACAGCGCTTGGTATACGGCGCGAAGAGAAAACCCTTGGCTACGCGGCCAGTACTGTCAACGAGAACGCGGTGAAAGATGCCAAAGCCAACAACTGGATCAGCACACTATCAGGTAAGGTAGCCGGGCTGAACATTCAGGGTGTGGGTGCGGGACCGATGGGGTCGGCCCGGATTACGCTCCGGGGCGAATCGTCGCTGAACTTAGATAATAATCAGGCTTTGATTGTGGTTGATGGTGTACCCGTCAGCAGTAAGATTACCGGCACGGGCTACACCTCGCACCTCTCTGCCGATAGCCCCGTCGATTACGGCTCGACCATATCCGACATCAATCCCGATGATATTGAGAAAGTAACCGTGCTGAAAGGCGCTGGTGCTACGGCTCTCTACGGAAGCCGGGCCGCGGGCGGTGCGCTGATTATCACGACCAAGTCGGGTGCCCGTAAAGACCGGGGCATCGGCGTGGTTTATAATACCAATTTCAGCATCGACCAGGTAAACCGCTGGCCCGATTACCAGTACGAATATGGCGAGGGTCGCACCAGCGCGTATTTCTCGTATCTCAACAGTGCCGACGGCATCAACACCGGCACTACCGCAGCGGCTGGCCGGGCATTTGGCCCCAAATTCGACGGGCAGTCGTATTTCCAGTACAATCCCAACGATCCCACCGGCAGACCCACCGAACGCACCCCCTGGCGGGCCTACGATGACTATATCACGGGCTTTTTCCAGACCGGGCGGACCTTTTCCAACAGCCTGTCGCTGGAAGGCGGGGGCGAAAACGGCTCGGCCCGTTTTTCGTTTACGCACCTTAAAAACGAGTGGATCATTCCTAATACGGGTTTCGAGCGCATCAACGCAGCCCTGTCGGTAAATCAACAGTTATCGAAGCGGCTCAAACTTCAGGGCAAGGCCAACTATACCAACAAACGCAGCGACAACCTGCCCGCAGCGGGCTACAACAACCAGTCGCTGATGTACTTCCTGATTCTCGGCACGACGCCCAACGTCGATCATAACTGGTACAAACCCTACTGGCAACCCGGTCTGGAGGGCGTGCGGCAGCAAAATCCGTTCAACCCCGGCCCCGACAATCCGTATCTTGGTATGTACGAGATGCTGAACACGATGAACAAGAACGGGCTGATTGGCAACGTACAGGCCACCTACCAGATCAGCGACCACCTCGATTTACTGGTCAGAACGGGAT
>JBBRUB010000519.1:0-3822 GCA_038248175.1 Cytophagales bacterium
GCAGCCTACAATGGGTTTGATACCCTGCTTGCTGGCTTCGGCCACGAACTCAAACACGCCGAACATATTGCCGTGATCGGTAATGGCCAGAGCAGGCATATTGTCGGCTTTGGCCTTGCTAACCAGCTTCTTAATGTTGGCCTGCCCGTCAAGCAGCGAGTATTGGGTGTGGCAGTGGAGGTGGGAGAATTGCATATAAACAGGTTATTCGGATAGATTGCTAACCATATCGAGCAGGGTTTTTCTGTCGATGTTGCTGTCTTCCGATTTATCGTAAATTGTGAGAAGAAAAATGGTGGTCTCGTCTTCCGTCTGGGTGACTAAATAACTAACAACACGAAAACCACCGCTTTTACCCTTGCCTTTGCCTTTAACCGCCAGCCGGATCTTATATAATCCGGCACCCATCGACGTACCAAGCGTTGGCGTTTCGGTCAGCCACCAATGCATCGACTTCATGCTCCAGGGACGCAAACTTTTTGGCGAACCGTTTATATCGGCTTTCAGAGCGGGGCGTAAGCGTTACGTTATTCGGCATTGTTCGTGTCCCGCTTCAGATCAGCAAACGTCCGGCGGGGCGGCTTGCCGGCCTGAATCAGCTTTACTTCGGCCAGGCCCTGCTCAATGTCGGCCAGCAGCGAAAACGGCATTTCCGTTTCTTCCTCGCTGTTAATGAGTGATTTAAGTTCCTGCCGGATTGGCTTGGGCAGGACCTTGTACTGTTCATAAATGATTTGCGCCGTAGTCATAATGAGCATCAATTTTTTGTATCGAATAAAATTTAGTTCTCGATAAACCGGCCTTTGTTTTTTGTCCACCAATCGGCTTTAATTTGCTCACCGAGATTTTCGACGTCCTCGCCGAAATCGAACTGAGCGGCCAGTTCTTCCATGCGCAGTCGCTCAATCAACTGCACCAGCCACTGCCGGTCAATGGCGGATCGGTCAATCGAAATCAGGTACTTGTCCGGCTGTATGTCTAATTGGATGGTCGTCATTGTGTTTGTTGTAAAGCGTGGTTGGGTGATTTTAACGGTCTGCCAGCAAGCGATTCACAACCATCTGGAAGTCTTCTTTCGGCTCATTGCGTCTTGATTCGGCTTCCAGACCGTCCAGAAAATCTTCCAGTTCCTCGCTGTAGGTTTTCCAGTCTATCACCACAGCGGTGCGCTCACCGGCGTCATTAACGAGATAGTTGATACCTTCCATATCAAGATTATTAGATGGTTCACCGACCTAAAATTAGCCGTTTTCGGCGGGCAATGGGTGCGGAAATTTGAGATTTTTGAAAGCCCAAGCGTAAGGGTTTGACGGAGACGGGCTTACGGACGTACTAACACGTACCGTCAAATTTATCTCACAACCCCGGCGAATTACCAGCTGTTTTCACCGGAATTGTTGGTTAAGCCATCTTCTGCCGCGCTCGCTGTAATACGTCCTGCGCTTCGCCCATTTTTGTAGTCATCTGGTCTAAATAAAGCGTACTATCTTCTTTTTTGCAAAGGGCTTTGTCTATTTTGGCAATGGTCGTGGTTTTACCAATTCTTGTGCCTTTTGAAAGAGGTAGTAGGGGCAATTTTTCTGTACTCAGGATGTCCCACCAGTCTGACTTGATTTGACTGGCCTGACTCTTCCAGTCGTCAGCCGCAACGAATTTGTCGGAGAAGCCAATCTTGAAGCATAGCTTTCCATTCTCCCACTGTAAATAACTCCAGTAGTCTTCATTGGGGGATACCTGAAAGTGCCACCAGAATCCGAAGAAACCACCAGACGCATTAGGTACATACCCCCAATTGGCATTGCTATCTTTTTTGTAAACCTCGTACAGAGCCATGAATAACCCCCGCCAGTCGTTTTCGTCCCATTTGTCTGGTCCTTCTGTCAACGCAATATTCTTTTTCTCGTACTGGTTGACAACGTATTCAATGTTTTCCAGATGCGCCAGAAAATCCTGGTAAATGGCGTTATCAACGTTTTCCTTGCCCTTTGTCAATACGGCCAGGAAATCTTCGCGTAGGTACGTTTTGAAAACACCCAGCGTGTCAAACCGTGATTGATAGCCAGTTTTGAAGTACAGCGGAATCATTTTGGCTTCGGTGTAACCCATACCCACAACATGATTGTAGTAATCCGTTAGCTGGGTGCCGTGATCAAACGTATGCGTCTTGTCCTCAATTAGAATGGCGAGTTCACCCGGCGTATTTTCATCAGCGTCTGGGTCTTTGTTGATTTCAATCAGAACATCAAGTTTTCCAACCTGACGACTGACTTTGACTGCTTCTATGATTGCAACATGACAGCCATCTTTTTTCGCAATCATTGAGCGGATGAAATCGGTACCTGCCTGATGCAATGCGGTTTCATGCTTGTACTTCGGGTCAGCCCAGGCGGCTAACCAGCAGATGAAGGCGTCCTGCGAGAGTTCGCTGGTGGCGTAGTGGAACAGGTTGGGGCGGGTCTTGTCTGACATAGCTGAACGGGTTTAAGCGCAAATATCGTAGCCTACTCCGCCAAACTATGACGTACCCCACTTATTTATATTGCTCCGCTGTCTTCTTGAGTTCACTGCCGATTTTGTCCCGTAGCCAGTTGGGTTGCAGCACGCGCACGTTGGGCCCCTGCGCCAGAACGCGCTGCTGAAATTCGTAATTTGGTACAAGCATCAAGTTGACAATAAACTCAGTATCAGTCTCGTCAATGATTTCCTGCGATGTATGCCAGGGCAGCGAGTTCAGGTACGGCAACTGCGCTACGTGGAAGGCCAACTGAACGGGTTCGGGCGTTTTGTAAAATTCGGCGACGCCAATCGTATGGGCAAAAATGGCTGGCGTGGGGGCATCGGCGGGCAAATCGAAGGTATCGTCAAGAATAGTGAGGGATTGCTCATCCATCCGGTCGGTACCCAGAATACGGCAAAAATCGTCGTCGGCGGCCTGACCGAACAAGTACCAGCGGTTTTGGTATTCTTTCAGAAAGTAAGGCCGGAAATTTTCGTCCTGAAACAGTGACGCTGAAACAAAACGCGTTTGCCGTTGCCACGATAGACATACCTACGTCCTCTGTATATGTGCTGATAGACAATGAGTTGCCTGAGCAACGGACGAACGATTCCAGCCAACTACACGCCATTACCGACGAATGGCTCCGCCAAAATGAACACGTAGCTATGCGGGTACCGTCGGCCATTATTCAGCACGAATACAATTACCTCATTAACCCGTCACATTCCCTGTTCAGTGAGATTACCCTCAAGTCGGTTAACCCGTTTAGCTTTGACAAACGAGCCTTCGGGAAAGTCCTGTTGACATAGATTGGCCGTTTGCAAAGGGCACTTCGCTAAAATCAACCCGGCGAACTGCCTGTCGTTTTCGACTGGATTGGGAGGTATTCGGGCGGGACTTTAGGATACGTTTCGGGCATGGCGAAGCCTCAGTTTTTCCGGCTATCCGTACAACGAAGCCGGGCGTTATCCGTTACTAATAGATAGTGACTCCTCTTCGTTTTCGCGTTTGTATGCCCTCATTTGCTATCTCCATCAATCGGTTTCGAGTACCCCGTTTTCTTGTCTTCTCCGTTATTTTCCTGTCTGTCAGTCTGTTTGCTCTCGCGCAGTTGCCGGTAAAGTACCGGCTGCTGAATGGCTATTTCATCAGCAACGATGCCCCGCTCAACAAAGGCAAGACAACGCTGTTCGTGTTTGAGCAAGCCGATGCATTTAGTAAAGTATTTCAGACAGCCAACGGCAAAAAAGCTGATCCGGTCACTTTCGAGAAAGAAGTAGCTGTTGGTATTGCCATACCGCCCACGCGCATGCCCCCCCGCC
>JBBRUB010000520.1:0-3820 GCA_038248175.1 Cytophagales bacterium
AGGAAGCAAACATGGAAACGCTTCGGGTACTGATGTCCCGGTAGCTATCTGTTCTTTAATAACTCAACCGATTCGTCGGACTTACTTAACCTTGAAACCGTTCGTTTTTACCCGCATACAGTACACCTCCGGCGATTGGGACACCGATCAGCGGATGCCGAGCAATCTGCTGCATTCGCTGGTGGAATATACCACGATATCCATCGATCAGAAAGAACGGGTGGTGCGGTTAGACAATCCCGATCTCTTCAAAAGTCCGTTCTGCTACCTCAGCGGACATAAGCTGGTGGAGTTTTCGCAGCACGAGCGCGATCAGTTCAAACGCTACGTGCAAAACGGCGGGTTCGTCTTTGTGGACGACTGTAATCACGACATCGACGGGCTGTTTGCTAAGTCGTTCGAGCAGGAAATGGACCGGACGTTCGGGCCGAAAGCGATGCAGAAAATCCCGAACAACCACCCCATCTACACCATCTTTTTCAAGTTTCCCGACGGACCTCCCACCACGAGTTTTGAACTCAACGGCTGGGGCGACGACCTCGTGCATGATTACCTGAAAGCGATTACGGTGAATGGCCGCATCGGGGTGTTATACAGTAATAAAGACTACGGCTGCGAATGGGATTACGACTTCCGAAACAAACGCTTCCTGGCCGAAGACAACACCAAATTTGGCGTGAATATCATTACGTACGCGCTTACGGTCTGAGCCTGATTCTTCAATAATCGCAAACGAAAAAAGCCGATTCCTGCTCAGGAATCGGCTTTTTTCGTGGCCCGGTGATGCGGCATTCCAATCTCCTGGTCCGGTAGGTCGGAATGCCGCATCACCGGGCTACTTCATCCTTACTTCTTCGTGACCCGTACCGAAATCCGGCGATTCTGGGCGCGGCCTTCGTCGGTATCATTACTCGCAACAGGATATTGCTGTCCGTAGCCTTCGGCTTCTAAGCGGCTGTCGGCAATGCCCATCTTCACGAGTTCGGCTTTGACAGACTGCGCCCGGTCGTTGGACAGTTTCAGGTTCATATTAGCGTCGCCGGTGTTGTCGGTGTAGCCGCCGAGTTTGACGTTCACGTTCGGGTAGGCGTTCATCACCTCCGCCACGTTTTTCAACTGCTCCTGCGATTCGGGCTTGAGCGTCGCGCTGCCCGTCTCGAAGGTGAGCCGGTCAAAATCGAACCAGGTCGTTTTATCAACGACTTTGTCGGATTTGATGAAGTTCACCAGGTTGGCTTCCACGCCGTCATCATCCACACCGCGCAGCGAGATACCGTCGATAACATCGAGGTCGATGGGGGTAAACTGGCGGTTGGGGGTATAGACCTGATTGTTGTCAGCAGCGGTCGATTTTTCAAGGTCAACGCCTTCTACGCCACCCACGGCTTCAATGCCTTCGGTTTTGACGCCCGCCTGCTCCGACGATTTGATGGCGATGTACGGCGCGATAACCAGCGACACAATCGACATCAGCTTGATCAGAATGTTCATTGATGGACCCGACGTATCTTTGAATGGGTCACCGACGGTATCGCCCGTGACCGAGGCTGTGTGCGGATCCGACTTCTTATAGTACATCTGGCCGTTAATCAGCACACCCTTCTCGAACGACTTCTTGGCATTGTCCCACGCGCCCCCGGCGTTGTTCATGAAAATACCCATCAACACGCCCGACACCGTAACGCCCGCCAGCAGACCACCCAGTACTTCGGGACCAAAAATGAAGCCAACAATGACCGGTACACTCAGGGCAATGGCACCCGGCAGGACCATCTCGCGGATGGATGCCTGGGTTGAAATAGCCACGCATTTATCGTATTCGGGTTTGCCCGTGCCTTCCATAATGCCCGGAATCTCGCGGAACTGACGCCGAACTTCTTCTACCATACTCATGGCCGCCCGGCCCACCGCAGCGATAACGAGCGACGAGAATATGTACGGAATCATGGCCCCCACAAACAGGCCCGACAGCACGTCGGCCTTGTAAATGTCGATGGCCGAAATGCCCGAAATACCCACGAACGCGGCAAACAGGGCGAGGGCCGTCAGAGCCGCGGAGGCAATAGCAAACCCTTTTCCGGTGGCCGCAGTGGTGTTCCCCACCGCGTCGAGGATGTCGGTACGTCCGCGCACTTCTTCGGGCAGGTAACTCATTTCGGCAATACCACCAGCGTTATCGGCAATGGGACCAAAGGCGTCGATGGCAAGCTGCATAGCGGTTGTGGCCATCATGCCAGCCGCCGAAATGGCCACGCCGTACAAACCCGCAAAGTGATACGAGGTGTAGATACCAGCCGCCAGCACCAGAATCGGCAACACGGTCGATTCCATACCAACCGCCAGACCACCGATGATATTAGTAGCCGCACCCGTAGCCGACTGCCGGATGATGCTCATAACGGGCCGTTTGCCCATTGCCGTGTAGTATTCGGTAATGGACGACATCAGCGCACCCACTACCAGACCCGTTACGATGGCATAAAACACGTCTATCCGGGTAAACTCAACGCCCCGAATCTCCATCGTAATGTCGGGCAAAACGGCCATAACGAGGAAGTACGACGCCACCAGCGTCATCAGAATAGATCCCCAGTTGCCGAGGTTCAGGGCACCCTGTACATCGCCGTTATCGTCTTTGACACGCACCAGGTAGCAGGCCAGAATCGAGAAAATTAAACCCATGCCACCAATCAAAACCGGCAGTACGATAGGCGCGTGTCCTACAATTGTATCGTTCGGAATAACAATCTCACGACCCAAAACCATTGTAGCCAGAATCGTAGCCACATAGGAACCGAATAAATCGGCACCCATACCGGCCACGTCGCCCACGTTGTCGCCCACGTTGTCGGCTATGGTGGCAGGGTTGCGGGGGTCATCTTCGGGAATACCGGCTTCTACTTTACCCACGAGGTCAGCCCCTACGTCGGCGGCTTTGGTGTAGATACCACCCGCCACGCGGGCAAACAGGGCAATACTTTCGGCACCGAGCGAGAAACCGGCCAGCACTTCCAGTACCCGCTCCATCGGGATGCCGTTCACCGCCAGTTCGCCATTGGCACCAACGGGCTGACCGCTCACGAAGTAATTATAAAGAAAAATAAACAGGACACTCAGCCCCAGAACAGCCAGTCCGGCCACGCCAATACCCATCACCGAACCACCCGTGAATGATACGTCGAGGGCGCGGGTCAGGCTCGTGCGGGCCGCGTGGGCCGTGCGGACGTTGGCTTTGGTAGCCACTTTCATGCCGATATACCCGGCAAAGGCCGACGTAAAGGCACCGATGGCGAACGCAACGCCGATGAACCAGTGCGAGTTCTCGACCTGCGTACCGGCAAAGGCCAGAATGGCGGCCACAACTACGCCGAAGATGATGAGCACCCGCCATTCGGCTTTCAAAAAGGCAATGGCTCCGTCGGCAATATAGCCGGCTATTTCCTGCATCCGAGCGTCGCCGGCGTCCTGCCGGTTCACCCAACTAAACTTAGCGATCATTACCGCCAGGCCCACCAAACCCAGAAAAGGGACGATGTAAAGACTATTGTTCATGCTTCTTAATTAACTGGTTGAAATAGGTAAATTGCGCGCAAAGATAGAATCTGACTGTGCATAACCCAACGCCATCGGCCTGTCTTTTGCCTTTTATCGAGGTAAACTACGTTTTTTCTAATCCGCCTACCACTCATTCACTATGCGTTTTCTTGTCCCTCTGCTGCTGCTTTGCACCAGCCTCTCTGCCCAGGTCCCCTACGGCCCCATTGAACACACATCCGCCAGCGAAATCCTGTCGAACCTCAAAAAACTCAACGTACTCGGC
>JBBRUB010000521.1:0-3807 GCA_038248175.1 Cytophagales bacterium
AACCGCTTAGGTTTGCATGACCTGAGTGGCAATGTGCTGGAATGGTGTAATGACTGGTATGGCGACTATCGTGCTGGTTCTCAAACCAACCCGGCGGGTCCTGAATCTGGCACGAATCGGGTGTTGCGGGGCGGGGGTTGGAACGACTACCCGCAGAACTGCCGGTCGGCGATTCGGAACAACTACACCCCCGCGTTCCGGATCAACGACGTGGGCTTCCGCGTCGTATCCCAGGCTCAGTAAGGGGGTATATTTATCCTAATCGGGTGAGCCAACGCGGAGCCTTTCGGCTGGTCGGCCCGGCGCACCGGCGTAGTCGTAGTGGAACGCAGACGCAGCGGTGGGCAGCGATGACCGGACGCACACACAACTTACCGGCGAAGCCGGTCGGTCTTTTGTCTGGTCTGCCACTACTCGGTCAGCAGAAACTCCTCCAGGTTGGCGGGCGAGATAACGGCGGTGGTGGCTCCGGCATAGTGGTTAGTGAAGGTTTGGGGGAAACGTACCCGGGCGCGGGAGTTCCATTTCAGTTCAAAGGCGGCCAGCGTGTCGCCTTGTTCTTCAATCAGGTCAATCTCCTGTTGCTGGGTGGTGCGCCAGAAATATTGCCGGGTGGTCAGGCCGCGATAATGCAGGAACTTCATCCGCTCGGCAATAACGTAGTTCTCCCACAAGGCCCCCACGTCGGTACGCGACGCGAGTGGTTTAAAGTTGTTGATGATGGCATTACGAATACCGCAATCGTAGAAATATACCTTCTTCCCCTTGCTGATTTCGTTGCGGACGTTGCGGCTCAGGGCGGGCAGACGGAATACGACAAAGGCTTTCTCGAGCAGGTCAATGTACTTGTCCACCGTTTTCTGATCGCTGCCGATGAGTTGACCAATTTCGTGGTAGCTGATTTCGCTGCCGACTTGCAGGGCCAGTGCGCGCAGGAGTTTGTCGAGCAGCATCGGCTTCTTGATTTGCTCCAGCATCAGCAGGTCTTTGTAGAGGTAGCTGTTGGCTAATAGTTTGAGGTGTTCTTCTTCCTCGCCGGTGCGGGTCACTACGTCGGGGTAGTAGCCGTAGATCAGCCGGTGTTCGAGCAGGCGTTTTTCGGTCAGCAGGCCGTGGTGAGCCACCATCTCGGCAAAACTGAGCGGGTAAAGCATAAACTCGTATTTGCGCCCCGTCAGTGGTTCGTTGACCTGACTCGCCAACTCAAAGGCCGATGAGCCGGTAGCGATCACCTGCACGTGCCGGAGTTGGTCGGTGAAGAGTTTGAGCGTCAGCCCTACATTAGGAATGCGCTGGGCCTCGTCGAGAAACAAAATGGTGTGGTTACCAACAACGGTTTTCATCTTCGTGGCGGTGGTGTTGGTCAATAATTCGCGCACGTCGGCATCGTCGCCGTTGAGGTAAAGATGGGGTTTATCGGTCAGCAAGGTTTCGATTAGGGTTGATTTACCCGTTTGCCGAGCCCCAAAAAGAAGAATCGCTTTTCCCCGGAAAAGCCGTTGCTCAATAGTTTGTTGTACTACCCTTATTATCATATTTCAGGACTGAAAACCCAAATTTACATAATAATAATGGAATTGAATCCTGAAAATTAGACTTTTCGTCAATCTTTACACTGATTTACGTTGCATTCAGTCAAGCCTTTATTTAGCCTTACAATGTCCATGAACCACTTTATCGTACACCTGCTGGTTGCCTTTCTGGTAACCGTCGCCAGCTATGCCCAGCCCGCGCCCAAAGGCATCAAGATTGTGGGCGGCAAGGCCCCCGCCGGGACCGAACGCCGGGCCGCCATCCTCATCGCCAATCAGAACTATGACCAGAGCGGCCTCGACTTGACCAGAACCCATAACGATGCCGACGACATGAAAACAGCCCTCGACAAGCTGGGTTTCGAGATGGTGGTATTCCTCAAAGACCTCAACCGGCTCACCCTCGACCGGACAATCAACAGCCTGGCTACCAAACTTCGGGGCTATCAGGTAGCCTTCTTCTACTACTCCGGGCATGGGGCCGAATATGAGGGCAAAAACTACCTGTTGCCCACCGATATGCCCCCCCTCGAATTTCGCAGCGACTTAGCCACCTACGGCATTCCCCTCGACCGGGTGTATGCGGCCCTAACAGCGGGCGGGGTCAAAACCAGTATTGTGGTCTCGGATGCCTGCCGGAGTCTGCCGATGGGCAAAAGCGCGGGTGTACCCACGGGCATGACCATTCCGGCCAGCAACCCCGACGGCACCTTCACCATGTTTGCGACCCGGTCGGGCAATCTGGCTTTGGAAAACGCGGGCGGGCGCAATGGCTACTTTACCCAGGAGTTGCTCAAAAACATGGTCAGGCCTGACTGGCCCATTACCAAAATCTATTACGAAACCCGCAAGGGAGTAAAAGCGGCCACCAACAACCAGCAGGACCCCAGTTCGGCCAATGAACTTGACGATGAGTTTGTGTTTGTGCAGACCGCCAATACCCCCCAACCCAACCAACCCGCTGTGGTAGAACCCCGGCGCGAACCGGCCAAACCCGCCCCGGTGACCGATCTGCCCGTTGGCCCGGCAATGGTGTTTCTAAAAGGCGGCACCTTTCAGATGGGCAGCGCGAAGGGCAAAGCTGACGAAAAGCCAATACACGGCGTAACGGTGGGCGATTTTATGCTGGGTAAGTACGAGGTGACGGTGGAGGAATTTGGGCAGTTTGTGGAAGCCACTAATTACCGGACCGATGCCGAGAAAGAGGATGGGAGTTACGTCTGGACGGGCAGCAAGTATAAGAAGAAAGCGGGAATAAGCTGGCGGTGCGATGCGGAAGGTACTCCCCGTGACCGCAGCGGTTACACCCACCCGGTGATTCACGTAAGCCACAACGACGCCGTGGCCTATTGCGGGTGGTTAAGCCGGAGAACGGGCAACGTGTATCGGTTGCCAACGGAGGCCGAGTGGGAGTATGCGGCTGGGGGTGGGAGTGGGAGCCGGAGTACGTATAGCTGGGGGAATGGGGCACCGTCGGGCCGGGCGGGGGGTAACACAGATGGCAGTGAAGATGGGTATGCGTTTACGGCTCCGGTGGGGCGTTTCGCCCCCAATGGGTTGGGTTTGTACGACATGAGCGGCAACGTCTTTGAGTGGTGCGCCGACTGGTACGACGATGGCTATTATGCTAACAGTAGTAGCAGCAACCCCACCGGCCCCAGAAGTGGCCAGTCGCGGGTGTTGCGGGGCGGTAGCTGGTTCAACTCACCCCCGGACTGCCGGGTCGCGGATCGGGGCAGCAGCACCCCCTCGTACCGGGACAACGACATCGGTTTCCGGGTCCTCTCCCAGATTCAGTAAGCCGACCGTCCATCTGACTGTTGAGCTAAGCCGCTGTGAGTTCGGCCCGAAGCCCAAAGCAAGGGAGGAGGGACGACGACCGGCGGAGGGTGTAGGGGTGAACGAGCTTTTTTATTCTACCCGCGAAGCGGGGGGCGGCCCGTGCCGTCGACACTATTTTTAGAAAACGGACTTCGATGCAGATTAAACTATTCACCGTATCCATCGGCGACGAAGGCAACCAGCAGGACAGGCTGATTCGTAAGATTCCGTATGTGAAGACGATGCCAGTAGCCCACGTAGTCGAACGTTACGTTTTTTTGCCCCAAACCGATAAGGAATTACCCGGAAACACTATCCACTAAAAAACGAATGATGTCTTTGCAGCACACAATACCCTACACCGCTCGGCAATGGTTCGGCAGAGCACTTCTCGCGCCCGATGCCCCCCGACAGATTGCCTGCTGCACGGCGGCCATTGCCAGCCAGCCGGAGT
>JBBRUB010000522.1:0-3804 GCA_038248175.1 Cytophagales bacterium
TAAAACGCGCCAAATAGACGTAAAATCATGCTGCGGGTGGCACGGTCGCACAAGGGCGTATTGCGTGGTGATCGGGAGTTTATCCGGCAGTTCTGGCTTGCTCTGCAACAACGTTAGCCCGAACCGCTTCAGGCAGGCGTTGGTCAGCAACAGTGCCAGTGAATTGTCCGGGTAGTAGCGTTGTTAGCAGGCCGATACCACGACAATAACAAAGCATGGTGACGTTCAAAGACGCCGTTATTTACCAGATTTACCCGCGTTCATTCGCCGACAGTAACGGCGATGGCATTGGCGACCTGCCGGGTATTTTGTCCCGACTCGATTATCTGGCCGATCTGGGCGTGGACGTGCTGTGGCTGAGTCCGGTTTTTGCGTCGCCCAACGCCGATAATGGGTACGATATTTCGGATTATGAAGCCATCATGCCGCAGTTTGGCACCATGGCCGATTTTGACGCGCTACTAACGGGCGTGCATCAGCGCGGGATGCGGCTTGTACTCGATCTGGTGGTTAACCATAGCTCCGACGAACACGACTGGTTTGCGCAAAGCCGCTCCAGCAAAACCAACCCGTACCGCGACTATTATATCTGGCGGTCACCGTCTGGCACGGGCGGGCCACCCAACAACTATCAGTCTTTTTTTTCAGGACCGGCCTGGCAGCTTGACGAGCTAACGGGCGAATATTACCTGCACCTCTTCGCCAAAAAACAGCCGGATCTGAACTGGGAACACCCGCCCCTTCGCGAAGCCATTTACCGGATGATGCGGTTCTGGTTCGATAAGGGCATTGATGGGTTTCGGATGGACGTGATTCCGTTCCTGTCCAAAGACCCGGCTTTCCCTGACTATCCCGCCAACCGCTACGGCGATTTGACGATTTATGCTAATGGCCCGCGCATTCATGAGTTTCTGGCCGAAATGAATCGCGAGGTGCTGCAACACTACCCGTGCATGACCATTGGCGAAGGCTTCGGCGTATCGGCAGAGCAGGCCAATCTGTACGTGGGGCGCGACCGGCACGAACTGAACATGATCTACCATTTCGACCATGCCGTGCCACGCGAAGAACAGCGGTTTGTTGACCCCGCGCCGGAGTTTACGCTGCCCCAGCTCAAAGCCGTGTTTGCCCGCTGGAACGACGCCATCGGCACCGACGGCTGGCAGAATATCTACTTCGGTAATCACGACAACCCGCGTTTGCTGTCGCGCTTTGGCAACCCGGAGCGGTTTTCGCGCGAGTCGGCTACGTTGCTGGCTACGGTGCTGCTCACCCAGCGCGGCACGCCCACCATTTATCAGGGCGACGAACTGGGCATGACCAACTGCCGGTTTGAGAGTATCGACGAGTTTGACGATATTCAGGTGAAAAACGCCTGGCAAACGCTGATAGCAACGGGCCAATATCCAGCAGACGTGTTTCTGGAAACGGCCAACCGCATTGCCCGAGACCATGCCCGCACGCCTATGCAGTGGACCGACGCGCTCGGCGCGGGGTTCACTGCCGGGATACCCTGGCTCAAAGTCAACCCGAATTATATGAGCATCAACGTAGCGCAGCAGGAAGCCGACCCGCAGTCGGTGCTGAATTTTTACCGGCGATTGATACAATGGCGAAAACAGATGCCGGTTTTGCACGAAGGCTTATGCCACGATTTGTTGCCCGACCACCCCGCAATCTGGGCGTTTGACCGGACGTTAGTAAATGAACGGCTGGTAACGGTCGCCAACGTATCGGAAGAACCCAGCGAACTGCCCGCGCCGTTGATTGAGAGTAGATTGATGACAACTCCTGTTTTTGCCAATTACAACGCCGATTTCCTGAATACGCTCCGGCCTTACGAGGTGCGGGTGTATGACCTAAAAGCACAGAAAGCATGACCGATAACCTGCACGACCGGCGGGGATTTCTCCACAAAAGCGCGCTGGCAACGCTCACCGCGCTGGTGGGTACCAACATTGCCTTTGCCGATAAGCTGCCGCGCCATTACGTACCGCTGGCCCTGACGGACGACTATAATCCAATGGCCACCAAAAACCCGCAGATGCTGGTCCTGGGCGATAAGCCCTGGAACGTAGAGTCGCCGGTGCACCTGCTGGACAATGCCGTTACACCGGTCGAGAACATGTTCATCCGCAACAACGGCCTGATCCCTGCCGCTCCCATCGACTCGGCCAAGTGGACGCTGACTATCAACGGCGAGTCGGTTAAAGCGGCCAAAGTGTATTCGCTGGCCGACCTGAAAAAACGGTTTCCGGTGCATACGTATCAGTTGGTGCTGGAATGTGGCGGCAACGGGCGGGGTGGCTACCAGCCGCAAACGTCGGGCAATCCGTGGGGTTCGGGAGCCGTTAGCTGCGCCGAATGGACGGGCGTCCGGCTTAAAGATGTGCTGGCCGATGTGGGCCTGAAAGATGACGCCGTCTATATTGGCTACCATGGCAAAGACCAGCACCTGAGTCAGGACCCCAAGAAAGAAGCCATCTCGCGCGGAGTGCCGATGCGCAAAGCCCTCGAAGATGAAACGCTGCTGGCCTGGGCGGTAAACGGTAAGGACATTCCGCTGGCACATGGCTTTCCGCTGCGGCTGGTGGTGGGCGGCTGGCCCGCGTCCATATCGGGCAAGTGGCTACACGCGATTTCGGTGCGCAACAAAGTGCATGATGGAGCCAAGATGGAAGGCCACAGCTACCGCGTACCAATCCAGCCGGTAGAGCCGGGCGAGAAAATCCCCGAAACGCCCGAAAACTTCCGCATTATTGAGTCGATGCCCGTCAAATCGCTGATTACGTATCCCAAAACCGGGGCGTCGTTCAGTGCGGGCCGGATACTTGACCTGCGCGGCCATGCCTGGGCGGGTGATAAAGCTGTTTCTGCCGTGCATACGTCGATTGATTACGGCACGAGCTGGCAACCCGTCAAACTCGACGCACCCAAAAACCGGCTGGCCTGGCAGAACTGGTCAGTTAGTGTACCGTTTAAGACCGCGGGCTACTACGAAATCTGGGTTCGCGCCACCGACAGTGCGGGCATCATGCAGCCGATGGTCGTGCCGCAGTGGAACCCCGGCGGCTACCTCAACAACGCCTGCCACCGTATTGCGGTGAAGGTGGTTTAAACGCTTTTTTTGTCATTCCGACGAAGGAGGAATCTCTTTGTAGTTGGTGGACCTATTGCTGCCAAGAAATTCCTCCTTCGTCGGAATGACAAATAATGACGCAAAGTGAATGACTATTATTGACTCTTTTGCTATGAAAATGCTCAAAATCACTCTTGTAATAAGCTTCCTATTTATTGGTTTAGCGAGTTTCCATGCGGGACAAGTAAGTGAGATTAGTACGTCTAACAAGAACTCGACTATGCGGGCTGATACGGCCCGAATTGATGCGGAGACGGGCATGATTGACGACCCGAACCTAATGATGGTAAAGGCGCAGTGCACTGCCTGTCATTCGTCAAAGCTGATTTTGCAGCACCGGTTCACCCGGGCGGGCTGGCTCGACCGAATTCGGTGGATGCAGCAGTACCATAAACTTTGGGACTTGGGCGAGTCTGAAAAAGTCGTGCTGGATTATCTGGAGACGCATTACAGCCCGGCCAATCCACTCAACAGCAACGTATTCCGCCAAAAGCCGCTGCCCACCGCAACATGGTATAAGCTTGATTGATTTCCATGAATGAACCCATACAACCCGTACCCGTCCGTACCCAAATCCGCGTTTGCGAAGTAGCGTGGTTCGATGACCTCTGCGGGGGCGATACGGCCTACCTCGGCACGCTTGACTCGGACCGGCGCAGTAATTA
>JBBRUB010000523.1:0-3781 GCA_038248175.1 Cytophagales bacterium
CATCGAAGAGTTTTTCGCCCAGCCGGGTGCCACCGCCTTTCTTGCTCAGAAACGACCGGCCTTCGTCGGCGTTGCGCCCGTCCATGTTGCCCATCATGTTTTGCAACAGCTCGACCGAGGCCGTTGGCTCCAGAATGACGGTGTACTTACCCGGCTCCAGTGCCCGCGCCGTTGACGACGCCATTGCTTTCTGCATGGCTACTTCGGTGGCGGCTTTGGTGCTGAGTTTACTCACATCGTTTATGTCGCGGGCCGCGTAGCCTGATCCCTTGCCGTCTTCGGTGCGGACCGTAATGGAGAAGTCAACGCCCGTCCCCTGATTATAGCCAAAGAGACCTTTGCTGTTACCGATGGCTGAAAAGCCGCTTGTGTCTTCCATGTAGCCCGCTGCAATCAGGTTTTTTTCGCGGCAGGGCATGATGCTGTCGGCGGCTGCTTTGGCCCGAAACTCCGGGTCAATTTTGGCCGTACTCTCCGAAAATGTGTTTGACTTCAGGTACGTCTGCGGCCCTAACATCGGCATGTATTCGGAGTTTTCGGGCGCAAGCTGGGCAATTTCCTCGGCCCGCCGGACCGTCTTTTCGAGCGACGCATCGTCGAACTCGTTAATGGTGGCCGAGCCGGACTTCTTGCCGAAGACCGAGGTTACGCCGAGACTCATATTATCCGATTCGCCCGATGTCGAGACCGAGTTGCGGGCGTACCGGATGTTTCCCGTGCGACTGCCGGACAGGCTTACGGCGGTTTCGTCGGCTTTCGCATAGGAAAGCACTTTGTCAATAATTCGTTTGGCTTCTGCTTGTGTGAGCATTTTAGTTATGTTTTTTTGGGACACAGAGTTACACGAAGGAGACACCGGTACGCCGAAGCGGGAGTTTCACGGAGGCTGATGCGAATCTCTTTTTTCTCCGTGTAACTCTGTGTCTTCTTGGTGCATCTTTGTGTCCCAACTTTTTCTTAAATCTTTCTACCGGTATTGATCACATTCACCCCGTTAAAGCGGGTGGTGGCACTGCCGTGCGAGACGGCACTGACCTGGCTGGGCTGGCCTTTTCCGTCGAAGAAGCTGCCGAAGGTGCGGTAGTCGTCCTGATCGCAAAGCTGGGCGCAGGAGTTCCAGAATTCCTGGGTGTTGCTTTGGTACGCTACGTCGTCAAGCATTCCGACGAGTTCGCCGTTCTTGATTTCGTAGAACAATTGCCCGCCAAACTGGAAGTTGTACCGCTGCTGATCGATGGAGTACGACCCCCGCCCGATAATGTAAATGCCCTTCTCAACGCCCTTGATCATATCAAACACCGAGCGTTTTTCGGTGCCCGCCTGGAGCGATACGTTCGGCATCCGCTGAAACTGCACCGAGTCCCAATTGTCGGCGTAGCAGCACCCGTCCGATTCGGTTTGCCCCAGAATGGCGGCCTGATCGCGGATGGCCTGGTAATCGACCAGAATGCCGTCTTTGATGAGCGGCCATTGTTTGGCTGGAACGCCTTCATCGTCGTAGCCTACTTTACCGAGTGTGTGCGGCTGGGTTTTGTCGGCTATGATATTAACGAGTTTACTGCCGTAATTGAATGTGCCGGTTTTCCACTTGTCGAGCGTGGCGAAACTGGTGCCGGCGTAGTTGGCTTCGTAGCCCAGGACGCGGTCGAGTTCGAGTGGGTGGCCAACCGATTCGTGGATGGTCAGGCCGAGGTGGTTAGGGTCCAGCACGAGGTCGTACTTGCCGGCCTGTACGCTTTTGGCTCCGATTTTTTCTTTTACCTGTTTCGCGCCCAGCGTGGCATCTTCCACCATATCATACGAGTTACGGTAGCCGACGAGGTTGTTGGGCGCCTTGATTTTTTCGGAATCCAGCCCGTCCAGATACTCGTAGCCCATGCCCATTGGCGAGGAGAGCGCGTCGCGGGTTTTGAACTTGCCGGTGGCCCGGTCAATGGCCGATACCGTAAACGTGGGCCAGATACGGTGAATATCCTGATCGATGTACGACCCGTCGGTGGAGGCAAAGTACTTCTGTTCATTTACGAAGAACAGGTTCGATGTGACGAAGGCCGCGCCGTTTTTCACCGCTTCGCTGTTGACCTTCATCAGCAGATCGACTTTCTCGCCAACGGGTACGGTAAAGGCATTTTTGGTCAGCGGTGTTTTCCACGTCACCTCGCCAACGCCCTTTTGTGGAGCCAGCACAACCGGTTCCTTTTGCAGTTTTGAGTTGGCTTTGGCTATGGCCACTGCTGTTTCGGCGCAGCGGGCAATACCGTCGGGTGTTACGTTGCTCGTGGCCGCAAAGCCCCAGGTACCGTTGGCAATGACCCGGATACCGACGCCGTAGCTTTCGGCACTGACCACATTTTGTACTTTCTGCTCGCGGGTAAACAAATACTGCTGCAAATACCGCCCAATTCTGACATCGGTATAACTCGCCCCTTTGCTCCTGGCGGCATTGAGGGCAATGTCGGCCATGCGTTTCTTCATAGCTACGTCCGCAGCCGACCCTGCACCAGCCCGATCAAGCAGGTAACCGGGCGATACGGCATGGCCCAGCACAGGTACTGAGCCGACCATCAGCCCGCCTACGCCCATGCCGGACAACTGCATAAAATCTCGTCTATTCATAAAATCTGGTTCTGGGAGAGTCCCGTTGATGAGCTGACCCGTCTGTGTTGACAGCGTCATAAAAGGCGAAGATGGGCAAAAACGACGAATAGGCTATGGTGAAATGGCTGAATTGTGATGAACGGAGATGATGATACCGTCAGTGTGCCAACGATTATTTGGGGGGGCTGCCAGAAAAAGAAACCCCGGCTTTATTGGGCCCCCGGCGATAGTGGGCAGTTTATATGGCGTTATACAGGGTCAGGGCGTTGACGGAAACGATAGCCAAAGGTCTCAAGAATACCCCCGCTGACTAAATAGTGGGATGAACGTAAGCGATACGTCCCTAAATTAGTCCGCCACTTTTACCGGTTCCAATCCACTCAAACTATGACCAATCACTTCTGCCTGTATCTGACTGCTTACTACCGCAGCCCCCAGCTTGTCTATGCAAAATCTGTTGGTATCCTGCTTGCAGGTCTGATACTGTTGATGGCCCGACCGGTGGTTGCCCAGACTACCCCACCGCTGACTATTGCGCCCAGTGCAGCAACAGCCTGCTCGGGGGTCAGTGTTACGCTGACAGCAGTGGGTTGCCCTGCCGGAGGTGCGTTGATATGGTCAACAGCTCAAACCGGCGTGGTGGTGGCCGTGTTGCCTACGCAGACAGTAACCTATCAGGTTGTGTGCCGTATAACCAGCAGTTCGGTCGTAACAACAACTGCCGTGAGCGGAACCGCTACGAGTGGCACCGCTACGAGTGGCACGGCCATTGTCAGCACAACGGCTCTGGTTACCAATACCGTTAGCACCTCGGCCACAACAACTATTCAGGTTAATCCGCCTATTTCGATCTCGGCTACGGTGGGTCCGGTTTCCTGCAACCGGGGTACCGACGGGCGCGTAACCATCAACGCTACCGGTGGCACGGGGGCCTTTCAGTATCAGTTCAATACCACCACGTTTCAGACCGCCAGTGCCTACACGGGGCTGACGGCGGGCACGTATCCCGTTGCTGTTCGCGATGCGCGGGGCTGTACGGCGCAAACCACCGCACAGGTGAGGCAGCCGGACGCCCTGACGCTCAGTATCACGGCGGCAGGAGTCAAATGTACGGGTGGGTCAGACGGGGGCATTATTGCCGTACCGTCGGGGTCCATTCATTACGGTGCTAGCCAGTCCTTCA
>JBBRUB010000524.1:0-3775 GCA_038248175.1 Cytophagales bacterium
ATGTACCACTTCATCAATCAGTGGGACCATATCAAGCACATGCACACGGCGTCGGCCCTGCCCATCGAGAAATTTGGCGTCCCGCAGGATTACAGCAACCTCGACATTCCTCATGCGCAGAACGTAATCGGACGGCTCATCTCGTTCGGCATCCGTGCCACCTGGAGCGACGACGAAGCCGACGCGCTGGCCGCCAACATTAGCGACGCTATCACAAAAGCGATCAGCGTAGAAGCATGACAAATCACGCTGTGGCCCAAAAGAAATAAATGACAACTCACAAAAACTTTAAAGGCATCGAAAAAACCGTTTATGGACGCGGTAGCTTCGATCAACTGGCCGATATTCTGGCCCCTCACCGAACCGAGAACAACGGCTACTTCGTATTTCTGGTCGATAACTATTTCAAAGGAAACCCCCTCGAAAGCCGCGTTCCGGCGCAGGAAAACGATCTGACATATTACGTCAGCGTAGAAGAACACGAGCCGACAACGAAGCAAATCGACACGCTGCGCGACGAGATTCTGGCCAAAAAAGGTCTGCCATCGGGCGTAGTGGGTATTGGGGGTGGCAGCATCATGGACATCGCCAAGGCCCTCTCGCTGATGCTGACCAACGAAGGTTCCTCGACGCTCTATCAGGGGCTGAACCTCATCAAAAAGCCGGGTGTCTATCACGTGGGAGTCCCCACTATTTCCGGCACCGGAGCCGAAGTGTCCATGACCGCCGTGCTGACGGGGCCGGTGAAAAAGCTGGGCCTGAAATGCGAATGGACGGTCTTCAATCAGATTGTCCTCGACCCCGACCTGATTGCGACCGTACCGCGCAACTGGTGGTTTTACACCGGGATGGACACGTACATTCACTGCGTAGAGTCGGAAAATGGGCGGCTGAACAACGCCTATTCGCACGCTTTTGCCGAGCAGGCCATGAAACTCTGCCGCGAGGTGTACCTGGGCGAAGGTTCGGGACAAACGCCCAAAAACGACGATAAGCTGATGGTGGCGTCATTGATGGGTGGGCTGAGCCTGACGTATTCCGAAGTGGGCGTTTGCCACGCACTAAGCTACGGCCTGTCGAAGATTCTGGGTACCCGACACTGCTATGCCAATTGTCTGATTATGAACCACCTCGACGATTATTATCCCGAAGGCGTGGCGGAGTTTAAGCAAATGGTTGCGTACCACAACATCGACCTGCCGCAGGGCCTGGCTGCTGATTGGGACGACGATACACTGACCAAAATGGCCGAGGTATCGTACAACCTGCCGCACATGTGGCTCCACGCCATCGGCGACAACTGGAAAGACGTTATCACGATTGACGGACTGAAAGATTTGTTCCGGCGACTATGATTATCGGCATTATCCCCGCCCGCTACGGCTCCACGCGCTTTCCGGGCAAACCGCTCATCGACATCGGCGGTAAACCCATGATTGTGCGGGTACTGGAACAGGCGCAGCGCAGTTCGTTGGAGATGGTGGTCGTGGCTACCGATGACGAACGCATTGCCGACGTAGTGCGGCAGGCCGGGGGCACGGTAGTGATGACCCGCTCGGACCATCCCAGCGGGACCGACCGCTGTTTCGAAGCGTATCAGCGACTGGTGGAGGACGGCCAGATTACCGATGACCCCGCCAACTATATCGTAAACGTACAGGGCGACGAACCCTTCATCGACCCCGCGCAGATTGACGAATTGGCCCGTATGCTGGATGGCACCGTTGAGTTGGCAACCCAGATGGCGCCGGTCGATTCGGCGGCCGTGCTGCACAGTGTGGGCGAGGCCAAGATTATCCTCAACGCGCAAAACGAGGCTCTGTACTTCAGCCGTCAGCCCATTCCGTTCCTGCGCCATGTGGCTCCTGAACACTGGCACGAACACCACGCCTATCACCGGCACGTAGGCCTCTACGCCTACCGCGCCGACGTGCTGGCCCGCATTACCGCACTGCCGCCATCTGCCCTCGAACGGGCCGAAGGGCTGGAGCAACTGCGCTGGCTCGAAGCCGGATACCGCATCAAACTCATCGCAACCACCTACCAGAGCCAGCCCGTCGATGACCCCGCCGACGTACAACTCGCCCTGAAAAGCGCGGGGTACTTGTAAGCCATGTCTTCCCACCACATTGTCCGCGACGAGCAGGAACCCGCGCTGCTGATTGCCAACGGCGAAGCCTGTCAGTATGAACTGCTTGGTCAGTTGCTGGAGTGGAGTCCCATTGTGGTGGTGCTGGACAGTGCCGTCTGGCGGGTCCTGGACCTCGGCATTAACATCGACGTGCTGCTGGGCGATTTTGACCGGGATTTAGACCTCGATGCGGTGCGGGCGCGGCAATATCCGCTGGAGATTGTTCACGCGCCCGACCAGAACAAAACCGACCTCGAAAAAGGCATCGAATACCTCATCGAACGTGGCATCCCGGCGGTGAATATCGTCTGGGCCACCGGTCGCCGGGCTGATCATAGCATTACGAACATGACCAACATTGTCCGCTACAAAGACCGGATTCAGATCGTGGTGCTGGACGATTATTCCAAAATCTTCCCGCTCGTGGGTCGCTTCGAGAAGTGGTACGAAGCCCACACGCCCCTGTCGCTCATTCCCGTCAGCACCGTTACGGGCATCGAAACCAGCGGCCTGACCTACAATCTGCACCACGAAACGCTGATCCTCGGCTACCGTACCGGCAGCAGCAACGAAGTCGCCGAGGATGGCTTCGTCAGCATCAAAGCCGCCACCGGCGACCTGCTTATCATGGAGTGTCAGGACTGAATGGGTTAGCTGTTCTTAACTTATTCCGGTAGCCGCCCAAATCTCTTATGGCTAAGCGGAGACACCTGCCGCTTAGTTGATTTATTTGGCTGGTTCAACGTTGATACGCTTCTTTACACATGTAATATACGCTCGCTTGCTGCCCGAGTAATCAAAAGGTGCTAATAATCAGCGATATATAGTTCCGCGAGTTTGCGTATAATAACGTGTTGGGTGAGGGGCCATGCTGTTTCCGGTCCTTTCAGAATCAAGATACAGGGGGCATAACGCGCCCTTTGCGTGACCCTTACGGTTGGTCAGGTGCAGCCGTTACAAGCCCGTGCGATGGCTTAGACCGCGCCAGCACGAGACACCATTGCCGATGCACCGTGTGGTGGAGCAACGGGGGATTGTGCTGGCGCAGAGTAAAAAAATACGTTTATGGCCTTGTGTGACCACAGGCATGCAACTATGGGGAGAAAGGTAATCGTTTGCGTGGAAGTCTTGAATGACCACGAACAGTACACAGATTTGTTGTTGTTGAGAAAGCAGGCTGATTCTGTCAATGTGAAGATGGAGGTTGAGCCCAAAGACCGGAAACACACTGAAGTCGGCAAAGTTGATTTTGAACACAACAATTCGGACAAGGGTTATCTTGAGTGCAGGCAAAATCTGATCCATAGGAGACGATATAGCTTTAATATATTCGTAAAGACATTCATGCAACTACCTTTGTTTCGCTTCGATTCATCAGGAGGGAGACACTGGAATCCAAAAAATGAAGAATTGTCACTACCCGAAAAGGCCGTAAAAACTCCTCATTTTCAAAAGTTCAATAAAGACGGAATAAGCATTGCTTATCGAACAGAATACTTAGAAGAAAATGAGGAAGAAATTTTAAACGATATCCAAACGAGTTTGCATGGTTATTGCAACGAGTGTAACTTGGAGACCAATATAGGAGGGCAGTTAACTATAATTCGTCAGATTAATCTACTTGACTATCTGCCCCCTAATGAC
>JBBRUB010000525.1:0-3771 GCA_038248175.1 Cytophagales bacterium
AGAGTAGCTGCTTTGTATATTTGTCGGTATCACAACCTGCAAGCTATCAAAGCCGTGTTTCAAACGCTACGCCCACTTTTTACACTCTGTTTTGCCCTTTTTGCTTCGTCGCTGTTTGCGCAGGTTCCCTACGGACCAGTCAAACCTGCCCCAACCGGCGAAATTCTGTCGAATCTAAAAAAATTAAACGTCGTCGGGTCGGTGCTGTACATTGCAGCCCACCCCGACGACGAGAATACGCTGATGCTGACGTATTTATCCAAAGAGAGGCTCGTACGCACGGCGTACCTGTCGCTGACGCGGGGCGATGGCGGGCAGAACCTGATTGGTGCCGAACAGGGCGAAAACATCGGAATGATCCGCACGCAGGAATTGCTGGCCGCCCGGCGCGTGGATGGCCCCGACCAGTTTTTCAGCCGTGCCTACGACTTTGGATTCTCTAAATCGACCGACGAAACCCTGCAAACCTGGGGACGCGATAAAATCCTGAGCGATGTGGTCTGGGTCATCCGTACCTACCAGCCCGACGTCATCATCACCCGGTTTCCGCCCGATGCCCGCGCTGGTCACGGACACCACAGCGCGTCGGCCTTTCTGGCCGAGGAAGCGTTCAAAATAGCCGGCGATGCCACCAAATTTCCGCAGCAGCTTACCTACCTAAAACCCTGGCAGGCCAAACGTATTCTGTGGAATGCCTACAATCCGGGCAACTTCCAGAGCAACAAAGCCCCCGGCGAATCGGGCAATCTGATTGGTATCGAAACCGGGCTGTACAACCCGTTGCTGGGCCGGTCGTATGGCGAAATTGCCGCCGAGAGCCGCAGTCAGCACCGCAGTCAGGGCTTTGGCGTATCGGCCAACCGCGACAAGCGAGTTGATTACCTCCTGCTGAAAAACGGCGATCCCGTGCAGAAAGACCCATTTGATGGTATCGACGTTAGCTGGGGTCGCGTAAAGGGCAGCGGAGCCGTGCAGATGCAGGTCGATCAGCTCATTGCTAATTTCAAACCCGACCAGCCAGCCGCTTCGGTACCGGCGTTAATAGCGCTCTACGGCAGTCTGAGCAAGCTGGACACCACAAACATGTACGTCAGGGCCAAGCGGCAGGACGTGCAGACGCTGCTTCAGCAAACGCTTGGGCTATACGTCGAGACGAACCCAACGACCTATGTCGCCACACCCGGCGAGACGATTCTCATCAAAACCAGCGTGGTGAGCCGCGCAGAGACGCCGGGCGACGCTTCGCCGATAACGCTGTCCACTATACGATACGCAACCGGTACGTCTGCCGGCAAAGACACCACCCTGACGCAGGCGCTGAAACCCAACGAAGTTATACAATTTACCACGACGCTGACGATTCCGAAAACGGCGAAAGTCTCCCAGCCCTACTGGCTCGAAAAACCCATCGACAAAGGCACGTTTCAGGTCGATGATCAGCAGTTGATCGGGTTGCCCGAAAACCCGCCCGTGTTCACTGCCGCCTATACCTTTGAGATTGGTGGGCAGCGGTTCACGTTTACCCGCCCCCTCGTTTATAAATCCACTGACCCCGTAGAAGGCGAAACGTACCGGCCCTTTATCATCCAGCCCGACGTAATGGCCAACCTCACCGAACGCGTCTTTACGTTTGCCGACGACAAACCCAAAACCGCCGAGGTCATAGTACAGGCGGGCCGCACCGGTGTGTCAGGAACGCTGCAGCTGGCCGTGCCAGCGGGCTGGAAAGTCAGTCCGGCGTCGATGCCGTTCGACCTCAAAAACAAGGGCGATGACCAGCGGGTGTCGTTCACGATTACGCCGATGGCCAACGCAGTTGATGGCAACCTGCGGGCCGTGATGAAAACCGCCGATGGCACCTTTACAACCGGCATCCGCACCATTGCCTACAGCCATATCCCGACGCAGACGCTGTTTCCGCCCGCCGAGGCTAAACTGGTGAAGCTTGACGTGAAAGTGACGGCCAAAAACATCGGCTACATCGTGGGCGCGGGCGACGACGTACCGGCGGCCCTGCGGCAGATGGGCTGCACGGTCACCTTCCTCGGGCCTAACGAGCTGGCGGGCAACCTGAACGGCTACGATGCCATTGTCACGGGCGTTCGGGCCTACAACACCAACGACTGGATGGCCCGCGTACAGCCCAAACTGATGGAGTACGTCAAAGACGGCGGCAACCTGATTGTGCAGTACGTAACGCCACCGAGTTCGTTTCTGCGCAACGAACCGCCCCTGCCACCGCTTGGCCCCTACCCGTTTAAAATTGGCCGCGACCGCGTTACCGACGAAGACGCCACCATGACGTTCATCGACCCGAAGCACCCGCTGCTGAACACGCCAAACCGGATTACCCAGGCCGATTTCAGCGGCTGGATTCAGGAGCGCGGCATCTATTTCGCCCAGGAATGGAGCAAGGAATACCAGCCCATTTTCTCGGCCCACGACCCCAGCGAAACGCCCAAAGAAGGCAGCCTGCTCTACGCCGATTATGGTAAGGGCCATTTCATGTACACGAGTCTGGTGTTCTTCCGCGAACTACCAGCGGGCGTACCCGGCGCGTACCGCCTGTTTGCCAACATGATTTCGGCGGGGAAGTAAGCGCATGCACACTACTGACTTAACCAAACGTACACATAACCTACCGCTTAGTTAATATATCATCATCTATTTGGAATAGATGCAGTCGCCATACTATTTTGCATGGCAACCGTACTTTAGCACCAAGCATGAATGTTTACGATAAACTATTTATCACTGACAATCAGTTGATTGTCGTTCATTAAGTTGTCGTACATATACTTGTTGGGTGCGCGTCCATAAAGTGCGTGAGTGCCAGCGTTCCGGCGACAGGTTGCAGGCCGTAGAGGTCGAGTTTTAGGTCTCTATTTCTGGGCCTCGGCTGACAGGCCAACCGACCCATGAGGCAGGTCTTGGGTTTGTAGGGAAGCATCCGGGCGACAAAGGACACGCATTACAAAGACAAAAGTTTTTAAACCATCAATCCGTTTCCTTATGCGTAAAAACTACATCATGTTAGGTTTGGCCCTTGCTGGGGGAGTTTATCTTTATGAAGTGCTAACTAATCTTTACGAGAAAGTACCGTTTTTTGAAGCTCTGATAGCAGTTAATTGGGGTCGCGTAATTTTCATTGGCTTATTTGGTGCTGTAGTTGCGCGTTTTTTGCCAAGTCGTTCGTCATAGCGTCTCGCTCCACGTAGGCGGGTCTCCGGCGACAGGCAGCAGGCCGCGAGGCCAAGCAGACAGCCCAACCTTCCATGTGTGTAAAGGCTCCTACGTCGCCATCACCACATGGGGTCGTTGGGTGAAGGCGCATCGGCTTGCTTGCATTTCCGGGTTGCGAGCGACAGGGCAAACGCCTTGGTTTGTCAGATTTGGACTTGTAGAGCAACATCTCTTTGACACAGCGGACACCCTAAAAGGCAAGTTTTGGGCTTCACGCTCAGCGTTTAAAAATTTGTTCATTATCAACATCCGTAGGTGTTTAAACACACGAGTATCTCATGAAAGCAATACATCTGGAAGAACTTAATGTTGAGATTGTGGAAATAAAAGTCGGAAAAATTCCAGATCAGATAAAATACACCAACATAGTAAATGGTCTCACTGTAAACACATATGAAAGTGGGAGCTTCGGAATTACTATATCTATTAAAAACTTGGATAAATCTGCTGTTTTCTTAGATTTACAATTTTCTGAATACATTAAAAGAGATGAAGATGGTAGTTTTATTACAAAAGTATCTCTTAAGA
>JBBRUB010000526.1:0-3769 GCA_038248175.1 Cytophagales bacterium
ATTTTCCCGCGCCCCTTTGATTTCGATAAAATTGGCCGATTTGCGCCGGAACGATGGTACCGGCACCGTTTCGCGACCAGTCAGGAAGTCGAGCGTGTGCGATTTTTTTAGCGAAGAATGAAGAGTGAAGAACGAAGAACGGCTGTCGCTATCATCGTCATCAACGGTTTCCTGTCCTTCGTTCTTCACTTTTCGTTCTTCATTCTTCACTTCCTTCAACGAACCCTGAAATACCAGTTCACCGCCAAGCGTACCGGCGTCGGGGCCGATGTCGATGAGCTGATCGGCGGCCCGCATGACTTCTTCTTCGTGTTCAACCACGATGACCGTATTGCCCATGTCGCGCAGGGTTTCCAGCACGCTCACCAGCCGTTTGGTATCGCGTGGGTGCAGGCCAATGCTTGGCTCATCCAGAATATACATGGACCCCACCAACGCTGATCCCAGCGACGTAGCGAGTTTGATCCGCTGATATTCACCCCCCGACAAACTGTTGGTCAGGCGATTGAGCGTCAGATAACCGAGACCAACGCGCTCCATATAATCGAGCCGGTTCTGAATTTCGGTCAGGATACGGCTGGCTATCTGCTGCTGATGGGCGGGTAGTGTAAGATCGCGAAAAAACTGCGCGGCTTCGGTAATGGGCATCAGCACAATGTCGGTAATGCTCGCCCCACCCACCTTCACGTAACTCGCATCTTTGCGCAACCGTGATCCCCGGCATTCGGGGCAGGTGGTTTTGCCCCGATAGCGCGACAGCATCACGCGGTACTGCACCTTGAAGGTTTGACTTTCAACAAACTGAAAAAACTGGTCCAGCCCATCGAAGTATTTGTTACCGGCCCAAAGCAATTTCTGCTCTTTGGGCGTCAGGTCTTTGTAGGGCCGGTGAATGGGAAAATCGAAGCGGATGCCGTTTTTGAGCAAAGGTTTCAAAAATTCCTGGCTCATTTTCTCACTCCGCCACGGCATAATGGCGCCCTCGAACACCGATAGGTTTTTATCGGGAATAACCAGATCGGGATCAATACCGAGAACTTTGCCGAAGCCGTCGCACCGGCGGCAGGCTCCGTAGGGGTTGTTGAACGTAAACAGGTTGACGCTTGGCTCCTCAAAACTGATACCATCCAGTTCAAACTTGTCGGAGAAAACCCGCGACGCTTCTTCAACGTTGTCGCGGTCGGTAATGGATACGCGGCACACGGCGTTGCCTTCGCTAAAGGCGGTTTGTACCGAGTCGGAGAAGCGGTACTGCGTGTCTTCGTCGGGCTGTCCGGCGTCATCAAGCTGCACCGTACCACGATCCACGAGCAGTTCCAGGCTGGCCCCGTTTACGAGCGAATTGACCTGGTCAGCTTCCTGTTCGAGCAGTTCCTCAACCTGCACCGTTTGCCCATCTATGACCACACGGGTGTAGCCTTTCTGGAGCAGGATTTTCAGTTCGTAGTCCAGCGTCCGGCCCTCGTGAACAATCAGCGGGGTCATAATCAGCACACGCTTCCCCGTCTCGAACGAGAAAATATACTTCACTACGTCAGTGATGGTATCACGCCGGACTTCCTGGCCGGAAATAGGCGAATAGGTGATACCAGCCCGCCCAAAAAGAAGTTTGAGGTAATCGTAAATTTCGGTGGAGGTGCCAACGGTAGAGCGCGGGTTACGGGTCGAAACTTTCTGCTCAATGGCAATGGCGGGCGAAACGCCTTTGATGTACTCGACGTCAGGTTTTTCCATGCGGCCCAGAAACTGCCGCGCATAGCTGCTCAAACTTTCGACGTACATCCGCTGGCCTTCGGCAAAGAGCGTGTCGAAGGCCAAAGACGATTTACCCGACCCCGACAGGCCGGTGAGTACCACGAGTTTGTTGCGCGGAATGGCAACGTCAATTCCTTTGAGATTATGTACTTTGGCCCCCTTGATAATAATAAACTGCTTGGGGTCGAGGTGGTCGATAGCGCGGGGCTGATCGACGTCAATAGCTGGCGTCATGCGAAGAAAAACAGGAGAAACTCTATCCTGTTTTCAACGATTATAGCGTGGGTTAGGTTCTCTTTTTGTTATGCTGACGAAGGAAGCATCTTGAGCCTTGTACATTCTTTACATTGAGATTTCTCGTTCCTCGGAATGACAAAAGAAGTATGCAATTCATACAGGAAGACATTATAAAACTGGCCGTTGCGCTGCTCATGGGCGGGCTGATTGGGGCTGAGCGAGAGTATCACGGCAAAGCTGCCGGGTTCCGCACCATGATTATGATCTGCGTAGGATCAGCACTGTTCACGATGGTGTCGGGGCGTATTGGCGGCTCTGGCGATAGGATTGCGGCCAACATCGTAAACGGTATCGGCTTTCTGGGCGCGGGCATCATTTTTCGGGAAGACAACCGCGTAAAGGGCCTGACCACAGCGGCCACGGTCTGGGCAGTGTCGGCCCTCGGCATGTGTCTGGGCGGTGGTCAGTACGACATTGCGTTGATGGGTTTTGGGTTTATTGGCGCATCACTGTTGCTGCTGGTAGGCCTGAGCAAACGCATTCAGCGATTCAACCAAACCCGCGATTATAAAATCGTGACGCAGTTCAAAAACAAGACCCTGAACCAATACGAGAAGTTTTTTGAGGAGTGTGGACTCTCGCCGACGCGCAATCAACAACAGCGGATAGGCACCGAGATTATTGGTCACTGGCGCGTTGACGGCTCGCAGAAAGATCACGAAAAATGCATTAAAAGGCTGCTCAACGACCCCGAGGTAAAGGAGTTCACATTCTGAGCCTGGTACCTAAGCAGAGCGCGTAAACGAAAGCAACAGGCGCGGGGTTGTGTGCGTACTATTTAACGGTCGGTTTTCGTTAAAATGAACGTCGGCTAATTCATGTTTGATCAGCCGTTCCGAACAAGTTTTTTTTTAAGGTCATGCATCATATACAAAAATTATTCCTTGCGGTTGCCCTGCTCAGCAGTAGTGCAGCGTTTGGCCAGATCACCGCCGATCCGGAAGACCGGCGCGAGCAGGGACGCGAACCACTTCGCACACAAACAATTGACGGTCAGCCATTGCCGTTCTCGCAACGGCTTCGTTTTGGCGGTGGCATCAACGGCTTTCGCTTCGGCAATCCGTTTAGTCTCGGCGTTTCGCCGGTTGTTGCGTACCAGGCTGCCGAACATCTGATTCTGGGCATTGGCGGTACGTACAACTACACGCGTTATAAAGGTCCATTTTTCCAGCCAAGTACGCTTAACCAGTACGGAGGTCGTGGGTTTGCTATGTACGAAGCTATTCCGTCTATTGTGCCTAATCTGTACCTGCATGGCGAAGTAGAGACAACAACCATCCAGCAAAAGGTAGATAATTTACCCACTCGAAACGCGAGTCTCAGCCTTACTACACCGCTGCTGGGTCTGACGTACATGCAACCTATTTCGCGCCGGTTTGGTGTGAATCTGACCGCCCTGTATAATCTAAACGCGAATAGTAACAACTCGCGCATAATCTACGGCAGCAGCCCCTTCATCCTGCGGCTGTCGTTTTTCTGACGAACTGGTTTTTACGAATACAAACGGCTTGCAGAAAGGAGTTCTGCAAGCCGTTTGTATAGGTGGGGTTTGCCGGCTGTTTTACTGAACAGCCGCCCAGAGTAAATCAGCAATCTGCTGCATACCGGCGTCGTTGGGGTGTTTGGCTACGCCGATGTCTTTGTACTGCAGCGCCATGTACTCCGGTCGGCCCACGAGTTTGCACAATTCAGCCACCGGAACGCCTTTTTCTGCCGC
>JBBRUB010000527.1:0-3766 GCA_038248175.1 Cytophagales bacterium
ACGAGTCTGGGCTGGATGGTAGCAGGGGCATACACCCAGCCCGTTGGCCGTTACGTTCGGGTGGCGGCTGAACTAAAGTGGCTGAACGCTACGACTACCGAAGACGGAGTTGTCACTGCCCAGCTTCAGTTAGTCTGGCGGGCCTTTTCGTGGTAATTGGTTTTACACCAAAAATGACAACGAATGACAAATAGCAACAACGAAAGTATATTTCTAAGCGATACGCAGGCCCCTATGCTGGTGGAGCGGCTGGTGCTGCGAACTCACCAGAACACGAAAGCCACCCGCATTATTTTTACCGAAATTCTCCGTAAAAAACCGCCTGTACTCTACTGGCTCGGCGATATTGTCTCGCTCGGATACCGAACCAACAAATGGCCGGTAATTGACGAATTTCTGGCCCGGTGTACCGAAAACCAGACCGCCGTGTATGCCATCATGGGAAACCATGACGTAATGGGGCGTCCCCGCAAGGGCGCCCGAAATTTCCAGCAGCGGTTCCCCGACCACAGCCCCACCGGCTACGTACAGCGCACCGGCGACCGGGCCGTTGTGATGCTCAACTCCAATTTTAGTACGATGTCGGCGGAGAATATCCGTAAACAGCACGTATGGTATGAACAAACCCTGACCGACCTCGATGCCGACCCGACCATTGCCGTTGTTATTGTTACCTGCCATCACGCGCCCTACTCGAACAGTAAACTGGTGGGATCGTCCAAACTGGTGCAGCAGCGGTTTGTGCCGTTGTACACGGCATCGAAGAAGGCGAAACTGTTCGTTACGGGGCATTCCCACGCGTTTGAGCGGTACGAATTCGACGGGAAAACGTTTCTGGTCATCGGCGGAGGTGGCGGACTGCGGCAACCGCTGAATAATTCGCCAAGCAAACTACCCGACTTAGCAGCAGACTACAAGCCGATGTTCCATTACCTCACCGTCCGGCGCGAAGGCGAAGCTGGGCTACTGCTCACCTCGCACTGTCTGCACAAAGACTTTTCGGATTTCTCGGTGGGGTATCAGTTCTCGGTATAGGCGTACGGCGTTAAAAAAACCTCAACCCAATGCCCGCAACATCTGCACGTGCGACTGCAAAGCCGCGCCAAATGAGGGTTTCTGGTTGTAGGGAACGCCATGTTCCAGAGCCGTTTGCTGTACAATCCGGGCCAAAGCGGGATAGTGCCGGTGCGATATGGAGGGAAACAGGTGATGCTCGATCTGGTAATCCAGTCCACCGATATACCACGATACCAGGCGTGAACACCGGAAATTGGCCGTTGTCAGCAACTGATGAACGGCCCAGGCGTTTTGTACGCTGCCCAGTACGTCGGGTACGGGCTGCGATACGCCTTCTACGATGTGCGCCAGCTGGAACACAATACTCAAGATCAGCCCGGCCACAAAATGCAGCACGAAAAAGCCCAGCAGCCACTGCCCGAACGAGATATCGGTAAAAACCAGCGGGATAACCCCAATGAATACAGCGTAGATGATTTTGCTGAGCACCAGCACACCCATGTCCTGCCGCGTAAACGGGTCCACTTTACCCGTGCCTTCGGCGTGTTGGCGGTTGTAAGTCATGGCGAGCCGGAAATCTTTGGCCAGAAAAGAAAACGTCATCAGCCCGTATAAGCCAAAGGCGTAGATGTGCTGAAAGCGGTGGTACGGCTTGTGCGTTTCGCTGGGGCAAAGGCGCAGCCAGGGTTTGCCGGTAATGTCCTCGTCAACGTCGTGAATGTTGGTGTAGGTGTGGTGGAGCGTGTTGTGCTGCGTTTGCCAGTTTTTCACGTTGCCACCAATCAGAAACAGACTCGCGCCAAACAGGCTGTTAATCCACTTTTTGCTGGAAAACGACCCGTGATTGGCGTCGTGCATGACGCCCATGCCCACGCCCGCCTTGCCGATGCCCATCAGTACCACCAAACCCAGCATGGTTAGTGGAGAAAACTGATTACTCACAATCAGGCCGTATGGAATCAGCATGGCAACCATCATCACCACGCCTTTGGTCACCATACCACCTGTGCCATGCCGAACCTGCGCTGTATCAGTAAAATAGGCGTCGATACGCTGGCGCAGGACCGGAAAAAAGGTCGATTTATCTTTGTTAACGAATTTAACGAGTGGCTTTGTCATGGGGTAGTTACGGTTGTCTTAAAGGTACGGCTTTGCTCGGATGTCAGTCTTAACGAACGATTTTTTTCTATAACCGGAAGCCACCTCATTAAATTCTGTCTTTTGGGTAAATTCATACGGCTACGCATCAAGCCACTTCCGTAACTCCGGGGTGCGCGTAACGCTGGAAATGAACGCCTGCGGTTGGCCCGGTAATCGGACGGCGAGCCGGTCGGCGGGGTAGGGTTCGATGCGTTCGATGTGGCGGACGTGGATGATTTCGCTGCGGTTGAGCCGGAAAAAGTGCGCGGGGTTTAGCTGGCTTTCCAGGTCGGTCAGGGTGCCGTTGAGCGGGTATTTCCGGCCCGATGCATCGAAGGCAAACACCACGCTTTCGTCGGCTTGCAGACAAACAATATCGGCCACATCCAGCAGCACGATACCCTGCCGGAGTTTTACTGTGAACCGTTGGCGGTACGACGCCTGCGCCGGTTGCAAAGCCTCGCGGAGTTGCTGCACCACTGCCGCCGACAACCCGACCGACGCGGTGGCGGCCCCGCCCAACTGCGTTTTCAACCCATCGAATTTGGTTAGGGCCTGCTGCACCTGCGCCCGGTCGAAGGGTTTGAGCAGGTAGGTAATGCCGTTGCCCTGAAACGCTTTGAGCAGAAACTGGTCGTAGGCCGTCGTGAAAATAACCGGGCAGTTGACCCGCACCCGCTCAAAGAGCGCGAATACGTTTCCGTCGAGTAGTTCGATGTCCGAAAAGACCAGGTCGGGTGCGGGATTCGTCTCGAAATAGGCAAGGGCAGCCTGAACACTCGGCAACGGTCCGCGCAGCGTAGCGTTCGGCAGGAGAGCGGTCAGCATATCGAGCAGGTGTTGAGCGGCCAGAGGCTCGTCTTCAATCAGGGTGATGGTCATTGTTGGTTGTCATTTCGTTTTTTGTCATGCTGAGGAACGAAGCATCTCTTCGTAGTTATAATTCGCCTGTCATAGGGATTCCTCCTCCGTCGGAATGACAAAAGACTCAGTTGTTGTAGTCCAAAGACGACGACATGCTGGACAATTGCGAGTGTAGCAGGGGCAGCGTAACGACGAACTCAACCGTGCTCTGCTGAATCAAAACGGGCTGGTCGGACAGGAGATTGTACCGCGCCCGGAGGTTGCTTAGGCCCGTGCCGGTCGAGTCGGTGGGGGTTAGTTTGGGGTGCAGGTCGTTGCGAACGATGACGCTTTTATCGCTGATAATCAGTTCGATAAGAAGCGGATTTTGTTCGTCGCCCTGATTGTGCTTCACCGCATTTTCCAGCAGAGTCTGAATACTACCCGGCGGCACAAATACCGTCAGCGTATCGGCGAGGGTTAGTTTTTTGATAAACACGTATGCCCGCCCAAACCGTTGCCCAATCAGATACCGGTAATCCGTCACGAAGGCCAGTTCATCGGCCAGCGGCACCACATCGTCGTCTTTGTGGCGAATCAGATACCGATACAGGGCCGAAAACCGGTGCAGATACGCGCTCGCCTGTTCGGGATTTCGCTCGATGAGCGACCCCAGCACGTTGAGGTTGTTGAACAGAAAATGCGGGTCGATCTGCGCTTTCAAATGCCGCAACTCCGCTTCGGTTCGTCCTTTTTCGGCCCTCAC
>JBBRUB010000528.1:0-3761 GCA_038248175.1 Cytophagales bacterium
ACCCTCATCAACACCGTTCAGCAACTGCGCAACCGCTTTAGGCAGGGCTATACCAGACCCAATGGTATTATGCCTGACCCGGAGCCGCTGAAGGAGCCGTAGTCTTCTGCAATACAGTTATTAAGTCCCCCACCCGGATTATACCGCCCCGCACCACCCGCGCCGTCATGCCGCCGTGGCCGCGCATGGCGTTATAGCCACCCGGCCCCAGCGCAATTTCCATCTTGGAGCAGGGATGGCATTGCCCGGTGATGTCCAGTACTACGTTGCCAATCTGAAGTTGCCGGTCTTTCAGGGCCAGCAGATTCAGGCCCGACACCACGATGTTTCGGCGCAGCAAAGCCGGGTCGAGCATGTCGAGTCCGGTCAGGGCGGCCACAACGGGCAGGTGTTCGGTCTGGATCAGCGTGACGTGCCGAGTGCCGTTTTGCCCGCTGTAATGATCGCCGATAAGTCCTGACGTTTCAGATGCCTCTACGCTATCGACAACGAAAACGGCTCCGGCCCGTTCTGGTCGGATACCGATCCATTCTACCCGACCGGGCCGGGGAAATACGCCAAAAAGGTCTTTGATATTTTGCATTGGTAACGCGGAGAAAAGTCCACGTTACTAAACGCTGTAGTCCACGTAGCGGTTCTCGACAGTGCCATCATCGAACAAATCCACGATGGCGTACCCGGCGGGTGTGTGGTGGTACTTGCCAAACCACCAGGCTCCGCTCACGGCTCCGTTGCAATAGTATGTAACACCGTTATAATCAACACGGTCGGTAAGGTGAATATGGCCGCTGAGGGCCGCTTTTACGTTGGGGTAATTATGAAACAGGTTCGTGAGCCGAACGGTATCGCTGTGCATCCAGCGGGCCGGTACGTTCCAGTTTTCACCTGCGAAGCGATTGCCATCGAAAAATACGCAAGCGGCCAGAATCGGCACATGCGATACAATTAGAACGGGCGTTTGGGCGGGGGTATTTTTCAGATCAGTTTCGAGCCAGTCGTACTGCTTCTCATCGAGGTGAGCGGTGTACCAGCTTCCATCGGGTTTAGACTGAACACTGTCTAAACTAACGATATGCCAGCCGTTTTTGTCGAGACTGTAGTAACGTTGCGGCAATTGCAGTTCATCCATCGCCCACTGCTTACCTCCAGCGAAGGCGTCGTGCGTTTCGGCTTTGCACCAGATATCGTGGTTGCCGATGCAGTTCAGAATAGGCAGGCTATTTTCGCCACTTATAACATCGTTATATAATCGCCATTGCCGCTTCACGCTGTCCTGCCCACGTCCGTGCGCTTCCATGATGGCATCGCCCCCGTTGAGGATTAGATCGGGTTTGTCAGGCAGATTTTGTACGTGGTGCAAACAGTGGGTAAAGCCTTTGGCGGCTCCCACAATAGGTTGCATATGTACGTCGGTGAGGTGGGCAATACGCACCGATCGGTTTCTGCTGGGAGGAGCGGGCTGGGCGGTAATGAGGTGAGGAGAGGAAAGGGCGGCTAAGCTAGCCCCAGTGTAGCGTATAAGGTCGCGACGGTTCATACCTGCCGGTTGGTTTCCCAAAGGTAGGTTTCTGTCCCGGCCTGAGTGTTACGGATGTTTTACGGTTGTGTTACGTTTAAAATCTCTCAAAAGCTGTTTGACGAGTAGAGTCTGAAAGCAGCTACTCAATATTTCTGTAGTAACGCCAGCATCTTCCCGTCTAACTTCATGCCTTTATAGTCTTTGTAGGCTACGTCGGTGCGGTAGCTGTTGAGGATGCCAAACGCCCCCCTGAAGTTCCAGAGCGACCAGCCCCAGCCCGCCGTTTGCCAGAGTTTAAGCTGGTCTTCCATCCAGCGCAGGGCCACTTCGTGTGGGGTTTTGTTGTAACACCCCCACTCACCCACGTGAATGCCAACGCCCTGTTCTTCCAGTTTTTTCCATGGGTCGATAGCTACGGTCTGGAGTTTTTGCGTATCCCACGTCGCTCCCATCCACTGGACGGGCCAGGTAGGCGGGGGCGTGTCTTTCGGCATCGACGCCCAGCTTGCCTGATAATGGCTTACGTTCATGGGCAGATAGCCGCGCGTACTCTGCCCCAGTTTCTGACTGGCCAGGGCAAACACCGGCTGGGTGCCGTATTGCAACCCGTCGGCAATGATGAGCCGGTTAGAATCAACGGAGCGGATACCCTCAACCAATGCTTTCACGACGCGTACGTAGGCGGCTTCGTTGGCGGTGGGTTCATTGATGAGGTCGAACGATACCTCGCGGTTGGGTCGGCCTTTGTAACGTTGGGCGAGGTGTTTCCACTGAAAAACGGCGGCTTGGAGGGCGCGGTCGTCCGTCCAGAGGTTGAGCGGTTCGGCGGGCGGGTTCACGCAGTAGCCCGGAATGCGGTGCAGGTTCAGGTTTACGTGGAGGTTGTACCGCTTCCCAAACTCCACCGCCTGATCGACCTCGCGCAACACGGTTTCATTTAGTTCGGTCCAGCGGGCAGGTTCGGCGGGGGTCCAGCACTGGTACGACATGGGCAGGCGCACGAAGTTGAAACCCCAGTTGGCAATCATCGCAAAATCCTGCTCTTTATACGACCCAGCGGGTTCGGGTCCGCTGGTACCCGCCACAAATTTTTCGAGCAGGTTGAAGCCCCGCCAGCGCGGCAGTTTGGCGGGAGTCGGGTCAGGCAGCGGAGACGCAACGGGCTGCGCAACCCCTAACTGACTTACGGCTGCGGCTGCCACAACAGAGGTTTGAAGGAACGTTCGGCGATGCATAGTTTGGGTTATTTGCTGCGCGTCATTAGTTGTACGAAGTCCGGACAAGAGTGCCTGGGTACCTACTAAGCAATGACGCAAATCAATTAATTCAGCAACTCCCGACCCTGCGCCAGAGCCGCATCTAAACCGCTGACATCGGAGCCGCCCGCCGTGGCAAAAAACGACTGTCCTCCGCCCCCGCCTTTGATATGTTTGGCCAGTTCTTTTACCACCTGACCGGCGTTCATTTTCCTGCCTTCGATGAGAGAATCAGGCAGCATGACGGCAAGTTGGGGTTTACCGTTAATATCGGCCCCCAGTACCAGCGCGAGGTTATCGACTTTGGCTTTCAGATCGTAGGCCAGTTGCTTTAGCGCGTCGGCATTCGGTACGTCCACTTTTTCGACCAGCCGACTATGCCCGTTTACGGTTTCAACTTTTTCCAGCAACTGGTTTTTGATTTGTTGTACCTTCTCGTTTTGCAGCGCGTCAATCTGCTTTTGTAAGGCACTCCGTTCATCCAGCAGCGTCTGCACCGCTTTCACCATGTCTTTAGGTGATTTGAGCAACTCCTTCAACTCGCTGACAACGGCCATTTGCTCGTTAACAAGCTGCTCCGCACCACCCGCCGTAACCGCTTCAATCCGTCGGACGCCGGTTGAAACGGAGCCTTCGCTCGTGAATTTGAACAACCCAATGTGACCCGTACTGGGCAGGTGTGTACCGCCACAAAGCTCCACAGAATAGCCGGAATCGAATGTGATAACCCGTACAAAATCGCCGTACTTCTCACCAAACAGGGCCGTTGCGCCCATGCTTTTTGCCTGGTCGATAGGTACATTGCGCTGCTCGTCGAGCCGGATGTCTTCGCGGACTTTTTCGTTTACGATGCGCTCTACCTCCGCAAGTTGTACATCATCGACTTTGCTAAAATGCGAGAAATCGAACCGCAGCGAATCAGGACCGACATACGAGCCTTTCTGCGCTACGTGCGTACCCAGCACCTCGCGCAAAGCCGCATGGAG
>JBBRUB010000529.1:0-3754 GCA_038248175.1 Cytophagales bacterium
CAGCGCACCGGCGGCGGCAGCAGGCGGGCGCCGGCAGCTTCGGCGGCATCGGCGTGGCGGCTCTCGTCTTCCTTCATGCGGTCGACGATGGCGCGTGAGTATCCGCTACCTCGAAGAATTTATGAAGCCCCTGCTGGAACTCCACGCCGTTGAGGTAAAATACCGCAACACGCTGCCAGAACTGGCGTAAGTAGGTCGTACACTCTTGTGCGACCTACTTCTCACCCCATGATCGAAACCATCTTCACTTCCCTCGGCGGGCAGTTTGTTACGCCGGTTGACGAACTAACCGAAAAAATGCGTCGGGTGCGGGCCGTTGTGTTTGACTGGGACGGGGTATTTAACGATGGCACCAAGACCGGTTCTGGCAGCAGTCCATACAGCGAAGTCGATTCGATGGGGACTAATCTGCTGCGGTTTGGGCTTTGGCTGCATCACGGCGAGAAAATGCCCGTAACGGCTATCATTACGGGCGTGACTAACACCATGGCCGACCACCTGACCGGGCGCGAGCATTTTCAGGCATGTTATTCGCAGGCCAGGCACAAAATTGATGTACTGCATCATTTGCTGGAGCGGTACAACCTACATCCCCACGAGATCGCGTTTTTCTTTGACGACGCGCTTGATCTATCCGTAGCTGAAGTGGCGGGCGTTCGGGTGATGATTCGGCGGTCAGCTAATCCACTGCTAACGAACTACGTGGTGAATAACGGCTTTGTCGATTACCTGACAGGCCATCAAAGCGGTCAGTTTGCCGTGCGCGAGGGGTGTGAGATGCTGCTGGGGTTGCTGGGTCAGTTTGAGCCGGTCATGCTCGAACGTCTGCGCTACCGTCCCGTCTATGACCGTTACTATGCCGAACGGCAGGCCCTCCCGTCAACGTTCTGGACTGTTAGCCCGTCGGGCGAAATTTTGCCGAATGAACAGGGCTGAACGGGTTTCGGGTGATACTCTGTTCAGCAAACAGTTTCTAAAATAAATCCGGCTGGTGAAACAAAGCCAGCCCGTGTCAATATCCGATGAGTCCACAACCACTCAAAATCTATAATACACTTTCACGTAAGAAAGACCTATTCGAGCCGCTCAGCCCGCCTTACGTGGGTTTATACGTCTGCGGCCCGACGGTCTATAATTACGTTCACCTCGGCAACGTCCGTACGTTTCTGACGTTCGACACACTTTTCCGCTACCTGACGTTCGTTGGCTACAAAGTCCGCTACGTTCGTAACCTTACCGACGTGGGCCACCTCGTGGGCGATGGCGACGAGGGCGAAGACAAAATTGGGCGCATGGCCAAGCTGGAGAAAGTAGAGCCGATGGAAATTGTCCAGCGGTTTACAAATGATTTCCATACCGTGATGGCGCAGTTCAACACCATCCCACCCAGTATTGAACCTACTGCTACAGGACACATGGTGGAGCAGATTGAAGCGGTGCAGTCGTTGCTGGATAAGGGCCTGGCCTACGAAGCCAATGGGTCGGTGTATTTTGACATCAACAAATACAATGCCGACGGGGGTAACTACGGCGAGTTGTCGGGCCGTATTCTGGACGATTTACTGAACGAAACCCGCGCCCTGGACGGGCAGTCGGAGAAGCGAAGCCCGCTCGATTTCGCTATCTGGAAACGGGCCAATCCCGAACATATCATGCGCTGGAACTCGCCCTGGGGCGAAGGCTTCCCGGGCTGGCACCTCGAATGTTCCTGCATGAGCATGAAGTACCTCGGCACACAGTTCGACATTCACGGCGGAGGCATGGACCTTAAGTTTCCGCACCACGAATGCGAGATTGCGCAGGATAAGGGACTGACGGGCCGCGAACCCGTTCGCTATTGGATGCACTCCAATATGCTGACCGTGAACGGGCAGAAGATGAGCAAATCGCTGGGTAACTCGTTCCTGCCCGCCGAACTCGTTGCCGGTAGCCACCCGTTGCTCGACCAGCCGTACAGCCCCATGACGGTGCGATTTATCATCCTACAGTCGCACTACCGCAGTAAGCTCTATTTCTCGAACGACGCCCTCAAAGCAGCCCAGAAAGGCTACCGCCGACTGGCCAACGGTCTGCGCGTCATCAAAACGATAGACTACCAGGCCGACGACACCGTTCAGCCCGATCCTGACAAGCGGGAAGACATCCGCAAAGCCGTACAGCAGTTTTACGACGCCATGAACGACGACCTGAATACGTCGGTGGCGATTGCGCAGGTTTTTACGCTGCTCAAATACGTGAATATGCTGTATATGAATCAGTTACAATCAACAGCTCTGGGCGAAGACGTATTTGCCTTGCTAAAAGAGTCATTCATTACGTTCATGCAGGAGGTGCTGGGCATACTGGAAGAGGGTCCTGACAACCAGCCCGGTCGGTCCGCCGATGCGGTGGATTCGCCCGTTCTAAACGGTCTGTTAATACTGTATCGCGAATACAAAGCGCAGCGGCAATACGACAAGGTTGACCAGATTCGTTCGTATTTTAAAGCACAGGGACTGGCTATCAAAGACATGAAACACCAGATCGACTGGGCTTACGAAGAATAAATACATGACCAGATTCATAGCAATCCTCGCCATTGCCATTGCCGTTACGGCCTGTAAAGAAAAGCCAAAGCAGGAAAATTCGACCCAGGCTATTGAGCAGCCGCTGGTAGCGGCACCGGCCTTCGATGCTGATTCGGCATATCAGTACATTGACCGGCAATTGGCTTTTGGGCCGCGCGTTCCTAACACACCGGCGCACGTAAAAACTGGCGATTATCTGGTGGCTAAATTCAAAGAGTTTGGCTGTACGGTAACAGAACAAACGTTTGTAGCCACCGCCTGGAACGGCAAGAAATACAATGCCCGCAACATTATTGCCAGCATCAATCCCGACTCTACCAAGCGCGTATTCATTTCAGCGCACTGGGATTCGCGGCCTTTTGCCGACAGCGACACGGTCAAAGCTAACCAGACCAAACCCGTACCGTCGGCCAATGACGGCGCGAGTGGTGTGGGTGTGATGCTGGAACTGGCCCGCACCATTCAGCAGGCCAAAACCAAACCCACCATCGGCATCGACTTCATTTGCTTCGACGTAGAAGACCTCGGCGATGGCGAGAAAGCACAGAAAGATTACGAGCAGGGCAACACGCAGGTTGATTACCTGGGTTTTGCACTGGGGTCGCGCTATTGGGCCAAAAACCTGCACAAGCCGGGCTACTCGGCCTATTACGGCATTCTGCTCGATATGGTGGGCGGGCGCGGGGCAACGTTCCCCAAAGAAGCATATTCTATGCAGTTCGCGCCCAGTATTGTCAACTCAGTCTGGCAAACGGCAAGCCGGCTGGGGTATAGTCAGTTTTTTGTTGATACGCCGGGTGGTGGCATCACCGATGACCACATTGCCCCGAACCTGATTGCAAAGATTCCAACGATTGACATTATCCAGATGAATACCCAAACGGGTATGTTCTTCCCAGATCACCACACCACGACCGACGACATGCGGAACATTGACCGGGGTACGCTCAAAGCCGTTGGACAAACTCTTTTACAGGTACTCTACAACGAGCAATGATAAACAGACAAGGTATAATGCTCCGATTACTACTATCACTTCTCATTGTTGGAGCCTTCGCGCAGTGCAGTACGGAAGATAGCTTTGGGCAGCTTGACCTCAAAAACTGGCGAAGTGACCGGGGCGGCTGCAACGGCGTCCGGGCCACGCTCGAACCGGCCTTCCGCGCTGAGGTGCAGAATCTGAAAGG
>JBBRUB010000530.1:0-3752 GCA_038248175.1 Cytophagales bacterium
AACACCTCAAGGCACTCACCCTGCATCAGGACGTGCACGTGGGCGAACGGTATTTCTGGTATTCAACTACGGGCTGGATGATGTGGAACTTTGCCCTCGGCTCGATGCTGGCCGGGGCTACGCTGGTTTTGTACGACGGCGCACCTGCTTATCCTGACCTGAATGTACTGTGGAACCTGGCCGATAAGGCTCAGGTCACGCATTTTGGGGGTGGGGCGGCCTACTTCACCGCTTGTATGCATAGCGGTCTCCGCCCCGCAGATACAGTCCAGTTACCAAATCTGCGGACCATTGGCTCAACGGGGTCTCCCCTGCCGCCGGAAAGTTTCCGGTGGGTGTATGACGCCGTAAAATCTGACGCGTGGTTAATATCGTTCAGCGGTGGTACCGACGTATGCAGTGGTTTTGTGGGTGGTAATCCGCTTCTGCCTGTCTATGAAGGTGAAATTCAGTGCCGGTTGCTGGGCTGCAAAGTAGAAGCGTTCAACGAAGATGCCCAGCCCGTATATAAGGAACTGGGCGAGATGGTCATTCTGGAACCGATGCCGTCTATGCCTGTCTATTTCTGGAACGACCCGGATAACGAACGATACCGGAATAGCTACTTCAGCGAGTATCCGGGTGTATGGCGGCACGGCGACTATATCCGTATCACGGAGCGAAACGGACTCATTATATATGGCCGTTCCGACGCCACGCTGAATCGTGATGGTGTCAGAATTGGTACCGCAGAAATATACAGTGCCGTTGAACAGATTGATGAAGTGGCTGACAGCCTGATTGTGGGCATCGAGCAGCCAGGCGGAAAGTACTACATGCCCTTGTTTGTAGTCATGCGTGATGGCATCAAACTCACCGACGAGCTAACTACCCGTATCAGACAGACGCTGCGGAATCAGTTCAGCCCGCGCCATGTACCCGATGCGATCTATCAGATTGATGAGGTTCCATACACAATAAGCGGCAAGAAACTGGAAACTCCAGTCAAAAAAATTCTGGCCGGCATGACGGCTACGCTGGCAACGAATCGGGATATATTACGAAACCCCGACTCTCTCGAGCAATTTGTTGAGTTCGCATCCCACCAATCACACCACGAATAATTATTAGCTGACATTTTAGGATTAATCAAATTCAAGCCGGTAAGATTTTAATTTTATGACCTACTGAGAGTATTACCGTGTCGTAAATAAAAAAAGCTCTTCTTCACCTGTAAACAGGTGAAGTAGAGCTTTTTTGGCATGAACTAACAGTTCATAATGGTCAAAGCAAAACGCTTTTTTTTAAATCCAGTAACCGGCAGGGTACGGTTCAGTCTAAATCCCTAAACACACTACAGCAATGAACAAAAAGTGCCGTCTTCTTATAGTGGATCCTAACCCATATGTAGCTGATATACTTGCCCAGACGCTTCAGAACGACTTCTCAATATGTGTCGCCCGCACCGGTCAGGAAGCGGCTCAGGTACTACTACAGGAGAAGTCCTTCGATTTCGTCATTACCGAATTGGAAATGGACGGTTTCAGTGGTCTTGACCTTACTAAGCTGGTTCGTACCAGCGGGCTTATAAAACAGGCTTCTATTGTTGTACTCTCCAGTGCTTCTGACAGTGATACACGAATCAAGTGTCTGGAAAACGGTGCTGATGACTTCATAGCGAAACCATTCAATCCGCTTGAAATCCGGGCTAAACTCCAGGTATTGCTTCGTAGGTCTTCGCTTCCCGTGCCTACAAGTCCAGTCCAAACGCTGCCAAAACGCACATCACCACAATCAGGTCTATTACGGCAGATTCGCGCCCGCGTAATGTCTTTGATACTTTGATGATGTATTCGCTGATTCACGATGTTTTTTTGAATGATGATTAAATTATCAGCCTGTTGATAATTTCAAAACAAGTTGCAAAATGCGTGCCAAAGTATCTCACAAGCATCAATTTGTAATAGACAAAAATGGCCGATTTACGACCAATTATTCCGGAACATGTTTACTTGTAGCGCAGAAAAACAGCGACTACGCTGACAAAATAAAGAAAATAGTAGATAAAGAGAATACCAAGTTTGTTCTCTGCGATCAGGTAAGTGATGTTCGGATCTGGTTAGAAAGTGATCGCTCAATTGACCTTATCATTGCCGAAGGAGCTTACGAATCAGCCATTATCGACATTATCAGGAAGCATCCCGAATCAGTATTTACCCCTCTCGTTCTGCTTTGTGGAGTCAGTGAAATCAAAACGTTGCATAGAATACTGAGTAGTGAAGTAACTGACGTACTGACACTTACTGCCGACGTAGCAGAACTGAAACACAAGATTACCTATTACCTCAAGTTAAAAAAACGTGTACAGATAGCCGAACAACACAGCAATTCTGCGGACTTTGGTCAGTTCAAGCTTCCGCTCTGGAAACGACTTATTGACTTGGTAGTATCCGCTCTGGCTCTTACCTTGTTGTCTCCCCTTTTATTGGCTGTAGCCGTAGCCATTGTAATAGATAGTAAAGGACCCGCTTTTTATTTATCAAAACGGGCGGGTACCAATTTCAGGGTATTCAATATGTATAAATTTCGTACCATGAAGGTGCGAGCCGATCAAGAATTGGCTAGTCTCGCCGTTAACAATATTTATGCCAAACCTACAAAAGAAGAAATCAACATTAATGAGTATATAGCTAATGGCAGTTTCCTTTGCGAAACATGTCGCCAGCAGAGTGTCAGTTGCCAGCGACCCCTGCTGGATCAGGACCGGATGATCTGCGAAAAGCAGCATCTACTACAGGACGCCGAATCGGCCAAGTTCATGAAGTTCAGGAATGATCCCCGCATTACCCGGCTGGGTACTTTCCTGCGTAACAGTAGTATTGATGAGTTACCCCAGCTGCTTAATGTGCTACTGGGCGATATGTCGCTGGTAGGAAACCGCCCCCTTCCCCTGTACGAGGCTGAAAAATTAACCTCCAACGAGTTTGCCCAGCGATTCGCCGGCCCCGCTGGCTTAACAGGACTGTGGCAAATTAAAAAACGCGCCAAAGGGCAGGGTGTCATGTCGGACAAAGAACGTACCCTGCTCGATATTGATTACGCCAGTAGTTTCTCGTTCAGAACCGACCTGTACATCATCTGGCGAACTTTCTTTAGCTTATGGCAGAAGGAAAACGTATAGATTCCAGCCTAAAGCCTTTGCTGTCGATCATTACGATCAACTACAATCAGGCCGAAGTAACCCGTCAGTTTCTGGAATCGGCCCGTAGCCTGACTTATCCTAACTACGAGATTATTATCGTTGACAATGCGTCAGAACCTGCCCTTCATGCCCTGTTCGACGTCACGACCTATTCCCACGCGAAGCTGGTTAGAAGCGAGGTGAACCTGGGGTTTACGGGAGGAAATAATCTCGGCATCGATCAGGCGCGTGGCGATTATTTTTTTATCGTCAACAATGACACCGAATTAAACGCTACGTTGCTGGAAACGCTGTTTCAGCCCTTTGGTACCGATGAACGAATTGGGGTTGTGTGTCCGAAAATCTTCTTTTTTGACCAGCCACGCCATGTACAATACGCGGGTTATAATGCCATGAACATGCTTACTGGAACAGCAACCGCAGTTGGCTACGATCGGCCCGATAGCGAGAAGTACAACGTACCCGGCCCAACAAATTTTGCGCACGGTTGCGCCATGCTGGTGAGCAGGGAGGTGGCCAATACAGTGGGGCGGTTTGCCGAGCGGTTCTTTCTGTACTACGAAGAACTGGA
>JBBRUB010000531.1:0-3734 GCA_038248175.1 Cytophagales bacterium
CCTTCTACCTCACGAATGGTGCCGTCAGTATCGTAAATGAGCCAGTGTCGCCGTAGTAACTGCACGGTATAGTCACTGGCATTTTCTATAGTGATGCGGTACGTAAACACATAATGGGATTGGAGCGGACTGGAATAGTCAGCGTGGTACTCGGTCTTTACACTGACTTTTACCCCCTGTGTGACTGACGATACCATAAATATAGGTTGGTTGGTAACCTTACTTTCAAAATAAGGTTTATTATTTGTACAACGCAACAATCGGCCCGATTATTTTCGGGTTAAATCACTTCCCTTTATCCATGAACGTATCCATCGCCGAGTCGTGGCAAGCGCGGCTCCAGCCCGAATTCGACAAACCTTACTTCCGGCAGCTGACCGAATTTCTGCGGCAGGAGTACAGTACGCAGCGCGTATTTCCACCCGGCAAGCTTATGTTTAATGCCTTCGACAAATGTAGTTTCGACGATGTCCGCGTGGTCATTCTGGGGCAGGACCCATATCACGGTGAGGGGCAGGCTAACGGATTGTCGTTTTCTGTAGCCGACGGCATCACCAAACCACCTTCGCTGATTAATATCTTCAAAGAAATTCAGGATGATCTGGGCAACCCGATCCCTAAATCGGGCAATCTGGAACGCTGGGCTTGTCAGGGTGTCATGCTGCTGAACTCTACGCTAACGGTGCGGGCGGGGCAGGCCGGTTCGCATCAGGGTCACGGCTGGGAGACCTTCACCGACGCCGTGATTAAGCTCATCTCCGACGAAAAAGAACATGTAGTGTTCATGCTGTGGGGTGCCTACGCGCAGAAAAAAGGCCATGTCATCGACAGTAAGAAGCATTTGGTTCTGAAATCCAAACACCCCTCGCCCATGGCCGCGCAATGGGGTGGCTGGTTCGGCAACAAGCACTTCAGCCAGGTCAACGAGTATTTGGAAAATAATCGGTTGAAGCCAATAGAGTGGTAGTTTTTGTCGTGTTTTTTTGTCATGCTGAGGAACGAAGCATCTCTATATAGCAAAAATCGTTACTTCAGAGAGATGCTTCGTTCCTCAGCATGACAAAAAAAACACGACAGAAACTAATCAATCGCTCTGAACACGCGGTTCCAGCGGATTTTATTGTACCACTTGTCGGGGTTAGGGTCCAGCGACATCCAGACAAATACGGCTTTACCCACAATATGATCGGCGGGTACGAAGCCCCAGAACCGCGAATCGAGCGAGTTGTCGCGGTTGTCGCCCATCATAAAGTAGTAGCCCTGTTTGAAGGTGTACGACGAAATAGATTGCCCGCCAATTTTGATGCCGGTCGAGTCAAGTACCACGTCTTTGTTACCTTCGTATTTCTCGATAACCAGGCCGTAAATCGCAATGGTCTGCTTGTTAATTGGCACCGTCACGCCTTCTTTCGGTAACGTAATCGGCCCGAAATTATCGTGGTTCCACTTGAACACTGGCGCTCCGTAAATCATCGGGTTCGCCACACCGACTTCTTCGGTCATTGGTTCGATACCCTTCACCCAGCCAAACGTTTTGAGTTTGGCCACTATATCCGGCGTCGTGTTAATGTTGTAGCCTACCAGCAAGTTCGTTTTGGTCGAGTCGTCAAACTGTTCCAGCGGTTTCCAGTTTTCGGTGGGTTGACTGGGATCGCGGTAGTCATTCACCATGTCATACTTACGGAAGAAATCGGCGTCAAGCACCTCGGTGGTTTTCAGGAAATACCGCTGCTCTGACCGGGGCGGGGTCTCAAACGGCTTACCGTTGATAAACACCTGCCGCTGCCGTACTTCCAGCACATCGCCCGGAATACCGATGCACCGTTTAATGTAGTTCGTTTTAAGATCGACAGGGTAGTCAATATTCTCGTTGAGATACCTGGGCGGTACGTTGAACACCACAACATCGCCATTTTTAACGCTGGTAAAACCCGGCAGCCGGTATGACGGCAACTGAATGGCCGTACTGTACGACGGAATGTTGGTACCCCAGATTTTCTGGTGCGTAAGCGGCACCTGCAACGGCGTGGTGGTGGTGCGGGTGCCGTAGTGGAGTTTGCTCACGAACAGAAAATCGCCCACCATCAGGCTGTTTTCCATCGACGGCGTCGGGATCGTGAACGCTTCCATGAACAGCCACCGGATCAACGTAGCGGCTACTACGGCAAATAAGACCGAGTCGAACCACTCGCGGAGGGGTGATTTCTTTGCTTTGGTGGACGGACGTTCGGTGCGTTCGTCGGAGGTTCTGATGATTTCTGCCACGTAATCTAATTATGACCGGGTCGCCGGTCCGATTATAAATGATGAATGAGTTGCTGGCTAACGAAGCGGCTAACAATAAATAGTTTACGAAATTACGAAGATGGGTCGGACTTTCCTGACCATTCATCATTCATCACGCATAATTCATCATTCTGAAAGCAGGTCGTTCATGCCAAATACACCTTCGCGGCCAATGAGCCATTCGGCGGCAGTGAGCGCACCAAGGGCAAAGCCGTCGCGGCTGTGGGCGGTATGCGTTATCTCGATCCGGTCAACTGCCGAATCGTACCGAGTTGTGTGCGTACCCGGCACCGTGCCTTCCCGCAACGACTCAATAACGAGCGAGTCGGTTGTGATTGCGTCCAAATTGGTATCATCGGCTTCCTGACTAATCCAGCGGTTTTTACCGGGCAGCTCGGCCAGTATGCCTTCGGCCAGCGTAATGGCCGTACCACTGGGCGCGTCTTTCTTCTCGGTATGGTGAATCTCGGTCATCGACACCTGATACGATGGTTCGTTTCGCATGAGCCGGGCCAGGGTTTTGTTCAGCCGAAAAAACAGATTGACGCCAATACTGTAATTGGATGCGTAGAAAAACGCGCCCTTTGTTCGCTGACAAAGTTGCTCGATGATGTCGCGCTCATCGAGCCAGCCCGTTGTGCCACACACTACCGGCCAGCCGCGCTCCAGACAATGCCGGATATTGGCCCCCGCCGACTCGGGGCTGCTAAACTCGATTACCACGTCAACGTCGGTATCGGACAGTGTGTTGAGGTCGGCCTGATTGTCGATGTTAATTCGGCCTGCAATCTGGTGGCCACGCTCCAGAGCAGGGTGTTCAATGGCCCGGCCCATTTTGCCGTAGCCAAGAAGAAGAATATTCATAGTAGGGGTTTATGCCAGACACCATTACTTTTTGCTGCTTTGCCCGGACAAACGTAAATTGATGTGGAAGAACGGGAACTACTGATTTCGCTAAGAAAAGATGTCGAGGAAAAATTGGTATTTCTTGAGCAGGAACTGGCTCTTGCCAGTCCGTTAACACACGGCAAAGATCAACACGATACATTGATCAAAAAAACAAGAGCGTTCCGCAACGCATTGACTGACATAACGAAGCGGCTCGCCGAACCCGACCGGTAAATCAACGACATACATGGACGCGCAAACCTACTTGAATCAATTCAATGAAGCTAAAACGGCTCATGAACGGCAAGACGTAGTTGACGAGTATAAGACGTACTACGAAACACTATCATCGGAAGACCGTGTCCGGGCCGACCGGGTAATGAGCGTTCTGTGGCCTGATATTGAACGGCGTGTCAACGAACTCGAACCGTTACTTGAGCAACTCAACAGCCTACTCAAAAAAATCCCTGCCAACGTAGGATAGCTACGGCAGGTCCGTAACGCGGATATTTTTTTGTTCGATGCGCGATAGTTCGGTGAACTGCCCGGCTGCAAATTTC